>JBICHS010000457.1:0-3417 GCA_043101135.1 Phycisphaeraceae bacterium JB051 | reverse complement strand
GTGGGCTTGAATCTGCAACTGCTTCAGGAAGATGTCGACGAGTTGAGTAAACATGTCCAGCCGGATGATATCGAAGCAGCCGAGCAGGTCGATCGCCTCAAACGTCGCCTGACTTCACTATCGCGTGAAACGTTGCGTCTCAAGGAAATTCTCGAAGACTTTCTTCGCTTTGCAGGTCGCATGAAACTGGACATCAACCAGGAAAACGTCAACGAACTGGTCGCCGAACTCACCGACTTTTTCCGCCCGCAGGCCAGTATGGAAAAGGTTCAACTGCGAACGCAGCTCGATGCTTCCCCGAGTATGGCAGCGGTTGATCAAGGACTCTTCAAGCAAGCCGTACTCAACCTGTTGATCAACGCCAATCAGGCCATGAGCCAGGCACGCGCCAAGGGCAAGCCACACGGCGGTGCCAACGAACTGTTACTACGGACCAAGAATGACGGTGATCACATTCAGGTCACCATCACCGACACCGGCCCGGGCATTGCCCCTGACACCCTCAAGGAAATCTTCAAGCCCTACTTCTCGACCACGCGTGGCGGGACCGGCCTGGGTCTGCCCACCACCCGGCGCATCATTGAGGAACACGGCGGGAGTATCACCTGTCACAGCGATGTCGGTCGAGGCACGAGCTTTGTGTTGCGCATGCCGACAAAATCCCGATAATGTAATGAGCTTGCAACGCCCACCGGGCTTGTCTGTATAATCACTGACTACCTCATGAGACGAAATGGCCTACAAATTGTTTGGATGGGATTACTGCTGTGCATGGTATCGATCATGCCCACAGCCGGTGTTCTTTTGGCATGTGTGAGTGATTCGACAACGAACCTGTCAACGCCGTCAAGCACCAGTTCCTGCATGATGTGTTCACATGTGCCCGACCGCCCTCAGCCGCAGCGTCAAGACAATTCATCCAACGTGCCGACGGATTCACAAAGCCAATCAGATAGTTGTGGCGAGTATTCCTTTGAGATGCAAACCAGTTCGATGGACTTCCCAAAGCTGGTTTTATCCCCTCGCGGTCAGCGTATGATCATTGATTTACATCTTCAATCGCGTGATCTGTCGATCGCGTCCCCGCCGCCTGAAGCGTGATCCTTCTTCACGACCAAGCTTTTTTTATTCAGTATTTTTAATCACGCGACTCTCTGATTGGGAGCGCGATATCTCAAACTATTTTCACGAAGGAATTCACCTATGCGTATTATCGCTGGTTTAATAATCGTTGCAGCGCTTGGTTTTGGTCTCACTTCATTGACCACCGCATCACAGCCTGTCGATGCGACACCACAGGCCACAGAAATGACCACGGGTCAAAACTGTGGGAAGACCTGTGACAAAGCCAAGAAGTGCACCAAGTGTGATGATTGCGATACCGTCAAGGATTGCAAGACCTGCACCAAGTGCTAATCATTCGCTTGCATCTCACCATGAAACTGCAGCGACAAACACTGCCAGATCATGGTGAGTAAAGCATAAAAAAAGTCCGGCCTGAGTGGTTTTCAGGTCGGACTTTTTTATTGGCCAATTGTTTGTTACGTGAAGCGTAATTGTGAATCAGGCTGCCTTGCGTGTCTGTGCGGGTTCAAGATGCATGTTCGGTTGGGGCGCATCTGGCGAACCGAAACGATTGGGGATCCATTGATTGAAGAAGCGGGCAAAGGCACGCGAAAAGGCGACAGCGGGTTTGTCTGCAACAAACCATAAGCCCCATCCCAATACCAGTGAACAGGCTGCGAGGATCGTTGCGGTGACGATTGCTGCTGCCGATGCTGACATCATTTTGAGCATCAGCATGTATGTCGGGTACGCAGCAGCACAGAGAAACGGCGTATGAATCAAATACAGTCCAAAGGAAATCTTCCCCAGAAAGACCGCGTAAGGCCGAGCAAAGAATCGTTGTGTCACAGGCGAAACAATCAGGTATCCCGTCAACGCGGTCGCCAGGACAAGATGCAACATGCCGTTGATATTGGGGAGCCCGATCAGATACACAAAGCCGGTCATCGTCAGCATCGCGCCGAGCTTGGTATGCGTCAGTAACCATGTCATCTTCTGCATTACAGCGGGCACACGTTGGCGGACCAGATGGGCATTGACATACATATCGCAGAGCATCGTCCCCAGCACAAACGCGTTGACCCAGAACATGTACAAGCGGAAGAGCACCACAGCAGTGATCGCATAGATGAGCCAACGGGCTTTGTGC
Source organism: Phycisphaeraceae bacterium JB051 (assembly GCA_043101135.1). Lineage (GTDB taxonomy): Bacteria > Planctomycetota > Phycisphaerae > Phycisphaerales > Phycisphaeraceae > UBA7800. Next base: position 1,202 of record JBICHS010000457.1, on the reverse strand, counting down.
TTGCCGATGATGCTCAGGTAAGCAAACAGGAAGAACGAACCCATCAGTTCCACTTCCATTGTCCAGAGCACACGGTTGTAGCTGGCGTCGGGATTGTAGTTAAAGAAACACTGCCAAACGGCGGTCTTGATCGCCATGAAGATGCCGGCTTCGAATTGATAGTGATGCCCCAACCAGTCGGCATATTCCGGGCCGAGTTGATTGGCTAACTGCACATTGCTCATCAGTCCGCCTGCATGCAAAACATACGCAAAGACAACCGACACCAACACCGGCAAGAGCAATCTTGGGTAACGGCGAATCGAAGCATCCGTCAACATCCCATTGGCCTTGGCCACATCTTTCGTCGCGTGATACCGAAGCGAAAGCACAAATGCGGACATCACCCAGAACAACCACACCGCAAAATTCCCATCGTAAAACGCTTCGATGAAAGGCTTGAAAGTCGGGCCAACCCAACTGTTGAGCCGATCAATCGGCACGATGAAAAACATCAAATGCAGATGGGTCAAAACAACCACAAATGCTGCGATACCGCGCAGCCCTTCGAGATAGGCCAGTTTGCCAGCTTGCTGATTCAATGCAGACTCTCCTTGGGCAAGTGATGCACATGGTGCAAAACATCAAAGCAATAACAGCCCCCGGTGTCATGAATATCGACACAAAAAGACGACATTTGCCAATGGTTAAAATGCAGTTCCGATAGAAAAGCTGTCAAGATTCCGTCGTGACAACCACGAAAGGTTATTGGTCTTTGCACACACGTCAAAACGATCAGATATTGATCTGTCGCATGGCTTGATGATGTGATTAAAACAGGCGTTACTCGCCGCGCTGAGCCCATTCTTCTTCGAGTGGGCCAAGTTCCTTGTTCAGCGCTTCGTGCTTGTCCTGGAGTTCGGAGAAACGTTTGTGATCCTTGTAAGTTTCAGGATCTGCAAGCTGGGCATCGAGTTCAGCGATTTGCTCTTCAATCTGCATGATGCGATTTTCGAGTTTCTCCTGACTCATCTTCGAGACCGCGCCGCGATTGGAAGACTTGTTTTTGCCTTTGTTCTTGGGCTTTTGTTCCTGCTTTTTCTCCTGAGCCTTGGCAGCTCCCTTTGCCTTGGCTTCGGCTGCAGCGCGTCGAGCGTCTTGCTCGGCTTTGCGGGCAGCCTGCTCTTTGGCTTTCTCACTTTGGGCTTCGAGGTATTCCGTGT
>JBICHS010000456.1:0-5977 GCA_043101135.1 Phycisphaeraceae bacterium JB051 | reverse complement strand
GTTACCTGTCAAAAGGAACCGATATGCTTTCACCACTTTGGCAACGCCTGGGTATCCTGCTTGGGATTGGGCTGGGCAGTCTCTGTTGGTTGGGAATCCTCCCGTCATTGCAAAATCCAACCGGTGCCGACGGTCTGGTGTTGATGGACATGTCTTCGATCATCTCCGCATTGGTTCTGCTGCTGATTGCTTCGATTCCTTCGATATTTCTTGGAACCATTTTGAGTACGATGGGCCGGTTTACCGCTGGTGTCTGCATCTTTTCCGGTTCATTACTTGTTTTGGCCTATTGGGCGGGCCCCAGCGTTGGTTGGCTCAATCGTGCTCAGATCCCCGGGGACTATTGGAAACTGATTGTCGAAACGGTCATCTGGCAGCTCTTTGTGCTGGCTGGCATTCTCGTCATGAATCACTTTCGGCCCTTGGTGCATAAGCAATTACCCCAGCTGCTAAAAGAGGGGCCCGCGTGGAAGACTAAACTACGATTCCCAGCAACACGAGAACTTGCTGCTGCCATGATCAGCACCATCATCGCAGGTATCATGGCTTATTTGTTGATTCGTAACGCCTCTTCCAAACAGGTACTTGCATCACTGTTTTTAAGTTTTGCACTAGGGGCGGGGATTGGTCAGACCATGATGCCCAACACCAACCCCATCGCCATTTTCCTGAGCCCGGGGATTGTTGCCATCCTGTCCTATCTCATGGTTGTGATGCGTTATGACGATTCAAACCAGCTTTATCACGCAATCTACATCGGCACCGAACCTGGTGTCTCCCTTTTTGATCTGTTCCCCGGTTCGGCACTGGCGCTACCCATCCAATATTTCTCCGCAGGTATCCTCGGGTGCAGCATTGGGGTCGGCATTGTCCGGGCAGCGACTGATCAACAGGATGAAACGGAATTGGCTTAATCCTGCAGATATCGGACTTTCGAAGGATTGCGAGCAAAAACTCAAGGTCTTTTTCAAGTAACTTTTTTGTTCCAGCCCTTTATCGGACGATATTATTCAGTAACACGATTGATCGGTCAGCCTGCGATCCCCAAAGGCCGATGCTACTGATAAGAGCAACTTTCAATTTGTGTCTGCTCGGGAGAATATGTGAACATGGGCTGGTTTTTGCAAGCTAACAAATCAAAGAAGTCCGGCAGGAAATCCTCGCGCAACAAAAAGTCCGACGCGATGCTTGTCTTTGCCCCGAATAACTGGGACTCCGAACGCACCCTCACCGGGCTGCGCATCCTCGGTGGGTTCACGGCTGTGGTCATCATCGCATTGCTCTGGCAGTGGTCAGAAGGGCGATTGGAAGACTATGTTGCCAAGAACCAATCACAAATGATTCAGGCTCAATCCGTGGAACTGGTGCAGGCACCGGGTTGGATGAGCCCGCTGCTTGGTGATCAACTGCGTAAACAGGTCGCCTCAGCGTTGGCAGCCAACCCTATGGATCTCGAATCACTTAACCGTGCCGTCGCCAGCCTTCAGGCCAATCCTTGGGTTGAACAGGTTCATCGCATCACGCGCACCCGTGATCACCAGGTCAAGGTCTACGCGGATTACCGTCAGCCTGTTGCCATGGTTCAGTCTCAGCACGGCTATCACCCCATCGATTCACAGCAACACCTGCTTCCGGGACTCTACCTTGAGAACCAGCTCAAGCAGGTCGGCTTGCCGGTGATCACCGGGGTTCGTCAAACCATGACACCGATGGGACAGGTCTGGCAGGATCAGGCTCTTTCCGCCGGTTTGGATCTGGTTTACATGATCAAGCGTCAACCCTGGGCCGATCAGGTCAAAGCCGTTGATGTGAGCGGTCGTGATGTCCGTGGTCGTGTCCGTCTGGCGATCCACACGCAGCAGGGTGGCAAAGTCCGCTGGGGGTTTGCACCGGGGCAGGGCCATCCCATTGAAGTCACCGATGCTGCCAAACTCAATGCCCTTGCAGGTCTCTACCAACGCTGTGGCATGATCGATGCTGGCGGTCGCACCGTCGACGTCTTCACGCAAACCGTGCTGGTTCACCAACCTCAAGCGGACAAGACTTCGTTTGCCGGTTACACTTACAATCGGTGAACCAAGAATCAACACCCCAATCTCAGCCTCCAACATCACCCCCCGATACTTCGGCTGCCGATCACGCTGCGCTGCAACCTGCGGACGATGTATTGGTATCAGATGCTATGGACGCGGATGTTTCACATGTGATGGTTCAGGCAGTTAACTCGCCCCCGACCGGTCGATCGACACAGGCGTCCAAACCAACATCTGCACAAATGCGTCAATGGCGTTGGGCCTCGACGCGTTTGCTGGTTTTACTTTGGTGCTTTTATCTCTTTGGCATCTGGCTCCTGTCGTTGCAGGCAGATTCACCGACACCCGCAAGCCATTGGATGATCTGGTGCATGATGATTGGCTTGATGGTGATCTGGCCTGCCATGCAACTCAGCCAATCGCGATACATCATCCGAACCCATGGGCAGGATTCACAGGACGGTTTACCCGGTGAACCGATCCCCGTGCCGATTCGCACATGGGTGGTGTTTGTGCAGTGGTTGAGCCTGGCGTTGGTCAATCAGTCCGTGCTTTGGCCGATGCAGATCACCGCCGGTTGGCAGACGATGCAGACCATGTGGCTTAACGCCGCATTGCTGTCATGGTCACTGTTGGCAGGCTTGTTCATCGCCGTTGGCAAGCGTACGTTTTCCAGTGTCCACCGCAGTGTGTCCATGTTGATTTGTGTCGGCCTGATCTTCGGTGAGCCGTTACTTCAAGTCGTCGCAACCAAGTCCTGGTACATGATCATCAGCCCGGTGAGTACGATCAATCAATTACTCAACGGCCAAATCACTGCAACTGCAACCACACACATTACCACCGTCGCACTGGCAGCCTGCGTCGGTTGGGGCCTACTCGGAATCCTCCAAGCCGCGCGTGTTGAAAACTAAATCTCCCGACTCGTTATCACTTGATGTTAATCTTAATAGCTGCATCACTGCGTGATGCTGAAACTGCGCAGCAGTTTGCTGATGCGACCTTCAATCATCGCATGATTTCACCGTTCCGCTGGTGACTCCAACAACTCTGACTCCGACGCTTTGAGATCATCCACCGGATCATCCGCTTTGGCATCTGTTGCTGCATACATGTCCCAGTGACGAAGTCCCCAGAAAATCACGATTGCTGCAAGCAGACACAACATAATGCAGTAGCTGTACAACACCTTCAGATTGATCTGGGCCAGATAACCCGCAACCAGGTTGCCTACGACACGGCCGGTTCCTGCAATGCCCATTGCAAAGAGTCCTTGAATGGATGAGCGAAACGACTGACGCGCATTGGCATTGAGAAACACCGGCGGGGCGACATGCACGATCAGCACCATCATGCCATGGAAAAACTGGCTGAAGACCACCAAGGGTAAGCTGCTGGTAAACGCAAGAATCGCCATGCGCACAGCCGTCAACAACATGCCGATGACCATTAACTTTCGCAGGCCAAGATGATGCAGCATAAACCCGAAGGCGAGCATGAAAAAGATCTCAACCGTCACGCCGAGGTTGGCCATCAACCCAACCCACTTGTCGTCGAGCATCACCACGTCACGCAGCCAGACGGGGTGAAACGCATAAAACGCAGCGGAGACATTGTGCATCAGCCATAGACCCGCACAGAAATAAAGCACATGCTTCTGACGCATCGCCGTAAGTGCTTCGCGTGTCGGCAGGCGATTGCTTTGCCTCGGCTCCCGTTGGACATTGGGTAAAAGTAATGTGTTAACCGCACCCAGAAAACAAATCCCAGCTGCAAGCTTCATCATCACACTGATATGCATGCCGTATTTGAGGAGCACGAACATGATGATGCTTGGGAAAATAAAACCGATCGTCCCAAACACACGAATGCGATGAAACGGTGGGGCGGTGTCCGGGTGTGATTTGCTGTAACCGAAAAACAGGCCGTCCTGCAAAGAGACCAGTGGTGCAGATACCAGGCTGTAAAACACGAACACAAACATGAACGGCCAGAACGATTCAATCTGACTCAACGCCAGGAAGCTTGCGCATCCCAGCAGATTAATCACCATGATCAAACGTCGTGGTTGAAAATGCATGTCCGCCAACAGCGTCATCAACGCAGGCGTGAACATGATCGACAAGCTTGATAAGGCAAGCAGCCAACCCACGTGCTGCTCAGACCATTGCAATTCACTGGTGAGATACAAAGGCAAAAACGGCAGCCAGGCACCAAAGATGGCAAACGTCAGGAAATACAGCAGGCGTATGTTGGTGATCCGGGGCATCGGCTAACTTAACTCAACATGTGTTCAAAGCACACAGGGTAATCAAAAAAACAACCGGCGACTTAAAGCAAGTCGCCGGTTGCGCGTTTACAGTTTTAAGCGAGCAGGATTATACAAGCATTGCTTGGGCTTCGGCCAGATAACCCTTGAATTCGCGACGGTGTTCTTCTTCGTCACCCTTAATGGTGGTGCAAAGATCAGCCGTCACCGGATCGCCTGCTTCTTCAGCAGCTTCGATGATGCTCTGATAAAGCTTGATCGCGCCTTCTTCAGCTTCGATCACACCCTTGATCACCGACAGGACATCCAGCTTGTCAACTGGCGGCTGAAGGCTGGTCTGTGTCCATTCCATGGCCTGAGAGCCAGGGACGGAGCCTTCGAGAATCTTGATGCGGGCAGCCAATTGCTGTGCGTGACCGATTTCTTCGGTGACATCTGCTGCAAGGCTGTCTTTGATGTGCTTGGCACGAAAACCATCAAGGTGGATGGAGTTGGCCAAATAGTTCATCACCGTTTCCAACTCAGCGTTGTAAGCCTTGATAAGCAGTTCGACCGTTTTTTCATTCTTGGAGTCAGTCATTGGAAAAATCCTTTCAATCTATCGTTACGTCATTCTCTTCAGCACGGTCCAACGTATGACGCGCACTGCCCTCGGAAAAGGGAGTTATGGCGGGAATACAGCATCTGCTGCAAAGTCAGTGCCTGTTGAAGCGATGAGGTACGCTTTGTGTTAAACAGGCGACAAATTTGTGTGATTATATTGTCAAATATCACATTCTCAATGATACCCTGAGAATGTGACTGCAATCCATATGATTTACATGCACAAAAAGACTGCAGTTCAGTTTCAGCTGCCAAAACAAGTAGCAGTAAAACTTGATATCTTAGAATCATTATAAGTAAAGATTCGGTTTTGTCAAGTCGATTGGTGCAATGATAAACCGAACTCTCTGAGGAGCGTTAACCGAGATTGATCATGATTGAAAAGTGAGAATCAGTCAGTCAGACAATTGCTTGCTGCATCAAAAATCGAATCAGGCTCACTCATGCGGCCGGCTCCTAAAGTTCGGCAAGCCTGCCAACCTTCTTCTGGGCCAACGGCTTTCCAATTTAGCAAATCCTTGACTGTATAGATGTTACGTTGTGTGACAGGATTCGCCCACATGTCCGCGTTCATTGCAGGGGCAAAGAGTACCGGGGTCGCCTGGGGAACTGCGCAAAGCACGGTACTTACCAGGTCATCACAGATGCCTGTCGCGGCTTTGGCGAGAATATTGGCCGTTGCCGGGGCGATGATCACCAACTGTGCCCACCTTGCCAAACCGATATGCTGAGCATCTGGTCGGTCAACGGCTTCCCATAAGCTGCTATGTACCGGTTGATTGGACAGCGACTGGAACGTCAAAGGTGTGATGAATTGCTTGGCAGACTCCGTCATCATCACCCGTACCGTTGCACCAGCCTGAGCCAGACGGCTGACCAGTGTGCAGGCCTTGTAGCAGGCGATGCCCCCGGTAACAGCAACCAACACCTGACGATCCTGCCAGGTGTTGGACATATTCTGAGTTGGTTGGTTTTTGGATGTCATATGCCATCCATATTCCGCCGTTTGCTTTCAACTGTAAATTATTTGATGAACCAGAGCCCACCATTGACACAGGGAAAACTTCCGGGG
>JBICHS010000455.1:0-4746 GCA_043101135.1 Phycisphaeraceae bacterium JB051 | reverse complement strand
GACGGGCGCATCGTCACCGGCTCAATGGCCGTGCAGGTCGGTCTGGCGGATGAGTTAGGTGATCTGCAGTCAGCGTATGCATTAGCCAAGAAGATGGCTGGGATCACGCAGGGGGAATTGGTGCGGTATCACCGGCCGCTGCAATATGTGGGTTCACCTTATGCCTCTGCCCCGAACAACACCCCACAGACTCAGATCAACATTGCCAGCATGGATGTAGGTGGTCTACTGGCACAGCCGTCCGATGGGTTTTATTATCTTTGGCCTGGGTTTTCGGAAAGTCATTAACATAAGCTTCACCGATGGATTTGATGAGCGAACATCTTGAACTGGATTGCCCGGCATGTGGTGTGCGGTTTGTTCTGGATCATGCCTTTGCAGGCAGCATCTGTCGTTGCAGCAGTTGTGGCGCGCTCGTGAGTGTCAATGAAGACATGGCCAAGCCGGTCAGCGATGAAGACGGTCCGCGGCATGATGATCCAAGGCAGAACATGACCGCAGCGGATATCCATCCCAAGGTGCTCACCGAACAACGTGCCATGGCGGGGAGGTCGGTGATGGCTTACCAACGCGATTTACCCCCTAAGCAGACCGGCACACGGCTTTGGAAGCTATTCATCGTGACCATGCTCATGGGTATTATCGTCGGCTTTGCGGCATGGCTTGTCGATCAGCAAAAACACCTGCCACCACCAGCTGAAAAGGTCCAACGCACCGACACGGATACCGCGACCACGGGCACGGATTTGACCAGTCACGCGCCGGAGTTCTTTTCCATCAAGCTTGATTCGCCAACGGTCATTCTTATCGACGCGACGGCCTCAACAGGTGATTGGCTTGGCCAGATCAAAGCTCAAGTCCGCAAGCTTCACGAGGTCTTGCAGGAGTCAGGCACGCCGGTGACGTTTGTGTTTTTCAATGGCAAGCAAATCGACATGCCACGCATCGAATCCACTTTGCCACTGGATGAGAATGTGTTGGATGCAATCGAACCTGCAGGACAGTTACTACCCTCCGATGCCATCAGTCGCCTGGGACATGATCATTTGCCACGCATGCTGCTGCTCAGCGCCCAGGCGTTGACAGAGAATCAGGTGCAGGCGATTAGCAAGGTTCTGAATTCGGACACGCGATTGGATGCCGTCTGGCATGGCCATGATCCACAGGGGTTGGCATTGCTCATCGAACAGCATGGCGGGAAATATGTCGTACAGGATGATTCTGAGAACTAGAGGTCGATTGCAGCTGTTTTGAAGCGTATCGTTCCAAGGCAACCGAGCCAGAATGGCTCGGCTATATAGTCGTAGCCTGGCCATCTTCGCGGGAGGCTCAAAATGCAAGCAATCATCCGCAACAAATCACTTGTCTTGCGCCAATGTTCAAACGATTGAAGCAACATTGTTTAAATATCTCTAATCGCGCAGGGTTTGATAGATCTGATCCTGGCCGGGGTCTTGATAGTCTTTGCGGTATTGGCGGGGATACTTGCCGGTCTTCTTGTAAAACCAATTTGAAAAATGTGACTGCTGTTTAAAGCCCATGGTGTAGGCTAATTCTTTGAGTGGCATGGTGCTTGAGACGATGAGCTTGAGGGTGTCCTCAATGCGCAGCTTCTCGGCATAGGCTTTGGGGGTTTGTCCAATGGCCTGGTTGAAGAGGCGATTGAGTTGGCCCACCGAGAGTCCGACTTGTTGAGCCAGTTCGGCTTCGTCGAATTTACGTTCAGCTGTCAGATGGTTAATGATCTGCAAGGCATCATTGACACGTGGGTCGACCTGTTCCAAAGGCAAGCGATTGATGCCGGCATGTTGCATGGCCTGATCATAGAGTGTGACCCAGCGGAGGGTGGCCTGTTTGACCTCCATGTACTGGGCCATGGAGCAGGGCAGTGCAGCGAGTTTGGTGATCTGGATTTTCTTGCGACGCGCCTGCTGGGTGATGACTTCGGTTTTGTTGACGAGCACGTGGGATTGGCGTTGGAGTTTGGGGTAGAGGCTGCTGTCGAGTGTGATCCATTGGTTGTAGGGGTACAGATGTTTGTCGTCAGGCCAACGGGTGATCATGCGCAGGGAGATGATCCGGGCGTCATTGGAAAAGCGATGGTAAACCTTGTCGCTGGGCATGAAGACCCATTGGCCGGCCTGGGCATGAATCGTGCCACAGTTGATGCTGTGCGCTTCGACGGACCCTTTGAGCAGCAGCCAGCACATGAGCATGTCATACTCCGGGCGTTTGGAGAGCAGTCGCGTTGGAGCGCCCTCGTAAGCCCAGACCAACTCAGTGTGGAGTCGGCTCCAGTCCATCATCCGCAGTTCATTGCTGGTGGATTGCTTGCGTGTCAATGTTTGAAAAGGATAACTTTTTGAATAAAAATGACAAGTGTATTTTTGCAGCCTCAGTTGATGTGCTGCGTATGATCAGGACGTGATCCTTTAGATGAGGTCACGAGAAACCAGACAGCACTTGCCATGGTATTCCCGACAACTTAAACGCTTTACAGGTTGACACTTGGCACCAGCGTGACAGCTCGAAAAAAGGTGCCATCCCCATTGCCCCAAGGTCTGTTGAGCGTGTTCGGGAACCATGGCTTTTTTGTTTGCCGGGCCCATTATCTTTCATCGCATTCACCGATTCACCCAAGCATACAGCGATCACACGATGCATCCATGCGTTATCAGCTGCCAGTTCAGATTGAAAATGTTTGAATTAGATAACTATTTGAATAAAAAAGGTAAGCGGTATTTCGGATTGATAACCATGGCAGCGCTAAAATAACGCGTCTGGATCATCGATAGATCCAAGGTCGATCAGCAGGGGCGGCGGGTTTGAAAGGATTGAACATGTCCAAGTCCACGAAAAAAGCATTCACGCTCATTGAGTTATTGGTCGTGATCTCGATTATCGCGATCCTCATTGCCATTTTGCTACCTGCCTTGGCCAAGGCACGTGAGTCCACACGACGTGTGCAGTGTCAGAGTCGTCAGCACCAGTTGATCATTGGCACGTTGGCTTTTGCAGCAGACAACAAAAACCAGTTCATGAACCGTGGGCGGACGCGTTATGCTCATAGTACGGATCGCCCATCAGGGTATGCCAGTTCGTCGGTGTATGGTGATGCCAATCCTGCAGATGATTACCCGATCAACACCTGGGCGGAAAATTACCTGGGCGTGAATCGGGCCAACGCATTGTTCTGTCCCGGCTCACTGAGCGACGACACGACACGCAGCCCATACTCGGGCAACTACGCAACACAGTACATGACCTACCAGTACTTCGGTGATGTGAGTACCAAGGCACGCTTTGCCAACATGAACTGGTTGTCCACGGTTCCGGTACCATCACCTGAAGATGTCCATGCTTCGCCCAAGACACCGATGTGGTCCTGCATGACTTTCTACAAAGTTTCCAGTGGCAAGTATGTTGGTCACGATTCCCCGGACACACCCAAGGAATATACCGGCCAGAACTCCGCCCAGCTTGACGGCTCTGCCAAGTGGGTGAACACCGATGACCTTGAACGCTTTGGCATTGTCTCCGGTTCGTTGGCTTTCTACTGGATGGCATATCGCTGATTGTTTCAGACGACGCCCAATTGCATGAGATGGGGGCTTAACGGGTCTTGAGCGTCTGGATCAGTTGCTGATGCCAGGGGTGTTCCTGCTGCTGCTGGCGATACTCCTTGGGATAGATCCCCGTCTTCTTTTTGAACCAACTTGCAAAGTGCGAAGGTTGCTTAAAACCCAGCGTAAACGCCAATTCCTTAAGCGGTGTCTGCGTCGTGGTCAGCAGGTTGATCGTGTCATCCAGTCGCATATTCTCCGCGTAATTCTTAGGCGTGCATTTCATCGCCTGCACAAAAATCCGGTTAAGCTGGCTCACTGATAAACCAAGTGATCTGGCCAACACGGTTTCATCAAACTGTCGATCCATCGGCAACTGTTCAATGAATTTCAAACACGTGCTCACACGCACATCCATCGGCTTGATGTGACTGCGCTCAAAGCCCAGTTTCTGCATGACGCGATCGTATTCGTGAACCCAGCGATTGGTCGCATTCTCCAAAACCAGGTAATCCGAAAACGCACAGTCCAGCGCGTTGAGTCGCGTGCGATTATGCTCAGGCTCATTACTCTTGTCGACGATGCGCTCTGCCTGTTTGATCAGACGACGGGAAAGCTTCTCCAACTGCGGATAGTCCGTTGCAGCAAAACACAGCCAGCGGTCATGATCGTAAAGCGGCTGCCCGTCGGGCCAGTGAATCACCAGACGCACGGAGATGATCTGGGCGTCATCCGAAAAGTCATGCGAGATCTTGTCCCTTGCAACAAACACCCATTGGCCTGCGCCAGCTTGGACCGTCCCGCACGTCGGGCTCTTGGCGGTGACCCTGCCTTGAAGCAGCAGCCAGCACATCACCGTGTCGACTTCTTCGCGGTAAAAATGCGGTGATAACGGCGAACCTTCATAAGCCCATAGCAGCTCCGTACGCAGACGTGTCCAATCCAATAACCGGACCGAGGTGGGTGGGGCGTGGGGCTTCATGCGCAAAAATGATAACGTAATGCATAAAAATGACAAGCAAAAATCCGGCTTCATCGTATTTGTCGCGCTAAAATACCGCATCCATTGACACGAAAAGGTGTTCGGCAAACGGGGCTTGATGCTCCCAGAGAGCGACGGAAAGGTTCAATCATGGCACGACAACACAAGGCCTTCACACTCATCGAACTACTGGTGGTCATC
>JBICHS010000454.1:0-6197 GCA_043101135.1 Phycisphaeraceae bacterium JB051 | reverse complement strand
GGCTTGCGTGCTCATACGCAATTCAACAAGACCATCAGTGACATGGACAGTCGTCTGCTTGATCTGCATAACATCCGTCACATCATTGAACCGAGTGTTGACGTGTCCTTCTCGGATACGTCGATCGAGTCGATGGACTTGCCGGTGTATGACTACGATGTCGAAGCGTTGCGTGATGGCATGACGATTTCCATCGGGCTTCGCAACACCTTCCAGACCCAGCGTGGCGGCCCCGGTCGTTGGCGTACCGTGGACTGGCTGACCGTGGATTCGCATTACGTGGTCTCCAGTGATGATGCTGAACCCAACCCCAACTCGCTGGCTCATTACTTTGGTTATCGTCCTGAGTACACCCGTGGCGGCGAGTACTTCCACACGGCCATCGCGTGGATGATCTCCGACTCGTTGGCAAGTATGAGTGAGTTCACTTACGACTTTGATCAGGACATGGTCACGCAGTGGCGTACCGGTTTGAGTCTTGAGCATTCGCCGGTTCTCACCAGCTTTGTGGATTACCAGGAAATCGACATTCTTGATACCCGCCTGTTGACGTACGGTTTTTCGTACCGCCTCACGAGCAAGTATTTCATGAACTTTGAACACCGCCTGGACTTCTCCAATTCCTCGGAGGATCAGCGGTATATCGATGTCACCCTGGTCCGCGAACTGCCCCGCTGGAATCTCATCGGTCTTTACAGCTTTGATGAGACGGACGGCGATCACACCTTCGGGATCATGCTCATGCCCATGGGACTCAGCGGTAGCCGATATGGGCGTCCGCTCTTTGGTTCGGCCCTGCGGTGATCTTCTTAGCAAGTTCGGTTATACTACCGGGCTAAACTTTTGATTCCTTATTTGTCCATAGAACTGGTGTCACGATGCTTAAGTGGTTTCGAATTTACAACAAATTCATTCTGGTCATTGGCGGCTGTCTGTTGATGGTGGCCTTCCTGATTCAACCGGTGCTCAGCATGTTCATGCCACACCCCGGGAATCAGCCTCTGGGCACGCTCAACGGCAATGAGATCACCCTCGGTGATCAACAGGCCGCTGGACGTGAACTGACCTTGGCGCGACAGACGCATAACATGATCGCCATGTTCACACCTGAAGAACCGCTGCAGTGGTTGTTGATGAAACACGAAGCAGCTCAGCTGGGTGTCTCAGCCAGTGCCTATGAAGTCACCGAACTGCTGACCAACCTCGGTGTCACCGAACAGATTCTTGCAGACAATGCCCGCAACAGCGGCATGACCGTTGAAGACATCAAGGAATCACTGCGTTCATGGCTCAGCGTTCAGAACTACAAGGAACTGATCCTGGGCGTCAGCCACATGTCCCCGGTTGAAAAGATCCGCACCATGAGCGAAACGCAGCAGCGTTTTTCCAGTTTCATGCAGCAAGGTCAATCCAACCCGCAGATGATGTGGCAGATTCAGCGTCTGCTTTACCAGCAGATGGCTCAAATCCAAACCGGTGCATCACGCGTGAGTAAGCCCGTCGTTGAACATTTCGTCAATGACCAGCAGGCTCGCGTCAAGATCGGTTACCTGCAGGTTCCGCTGACTTCGTATCTTGAAAAAGTTGCTTTGGAATCCGAAGGCAAAGAAGCCCAGAAGATCGTCACCAATAAAGAACTTCAGGACCTCTTTGATCAGTACAAAGATAACCTGCCGGGCACCAGTGAGCCTTATGGTTTTGGTTACCGTCTGCCCGAACGCGTCAAGTTTGAATACCTGAGCTTGAGTCAGCAAAGCCTGATGCCCAAGGTGACCGTGGCCGAATCCGAAGCCGTGACCTACTACGACGAAAACCAATCTCAGTTCACCGAAACGGTTCCCGCGCCGCAGCCCAAGGAAGGCGAAGAAGCTGCTGCACCGACGACCAAGGTCAAACCTTACGTTGACGTGCGTGATCAGATTCTCAGCCAGCTCAAGTATCAGAAGGCCGGTGAACTTGCTGACAAGATCATCAAGACCGCCCAGACGATTCTGCTCGGTGATGTGCGTTCACTGGATGTCGAAGCCGGTTTCCGCGTGATTCCTGACGACTTTAAGCCCATGGAACTTGAAAAGGTTGCTGTGCAGATTCAGGAACAGTTCGGCGTGCTTCCCAGCGTGGTGAAACTCGATAAGCAATGGGCGAGCATTGATGACATCAACACCATGCAGGGCATCGCTTATTCGACGTTGATGGGTAAAGCCAATGTTGGTTTCTCGGATTACCTTTTCAGCGTCAAGGAAATCAAACGCGAGGAACCGTCCGCCAATGCCGGTCTACGTTTGCAGGCCAATGTCGCCAGCATGCCTTTGCGTGGCTATGACGGCAATCGATACCTCTTCCGTGTGCTTGATGCCCAGGCCGAACGCAGCCCCGAGTCACTGGATGAAGTTCGCGAAGCCGTGGTCGCCGACGCCAAGAATCTGGCCGCCTTTGGCTTGCTGCTTGCCGACCGTGACACATGGCGGCAGCGTATGGTCAAGGACAGCCTCCAGTTCATCGCCAAGGATCTTGGCACCACCGTCGAAGAACCGCCCGCTTTCCAGCGTCGTCAGGTCGGCATGGGGGGCAGTGGTGTTCCCAACGTGCAGGGCATCGGCCAGGACGAACAGTTCGTCGACAGTGTCTTCGCCTTTGCCATGTCTCACGCCGCTGCGGATCATAAGGCTTTTGAGAAGCTTGCTGCGGACAAGCGTTCGACCATCGCCGCTGCGCCAAGCAAGTTGGCCATGTACCTCGTTCGTGTCGATGAAGTGCATCCGGTCACCGAGCAGCAATATGCTCAGCGGATGGATTTTCCTCAGGCTTTGGACAACATCGGCTTTGCCGTGCAGACCAGCGTGTTGGGCGATGACGTGACCAATCCCTTTGAGTTTGAAACACTCTCCAAGCGCGTGGGTTTCGTCTCCGTGACCGAGCAGGAAGCCCAGGAAAAGGGTGAGACAGCATCCCAGGAAGCTGCTGAGTAATTTCACTCGTTTGATATAAAAAAACAAAAACAGCCTGGCGAGATCGTCAGGCTGTTTTGCTTTTTGAATGTCGTCAATTTATTTGTCTGTGATGCAGTCATATTACATCAAGGTGTGACGAAAGAAGACCTGTCAATAGCTGCGACACTGCGTGTCGCTGAACAACATGATCAACACGCTATCAACCCACCGTGGAACCAGCGTTCGCCGGCTTGGAGGGGCTAAGCACGATCACGTCGGTGACTTCTTCACCATCCATGTTGCTTGCTGCCAGGAGCATGCCGTTGGACTCTTCACCACGGATTTTACGCGGGGCGAGGTTGGCCACGACGATGATCTGCTTGCCGATGAGTTCTTCGGGGCTGTAAAAAGCCTTGATACCCGCACAGATTTGGCGTTTTTCTTCGCCCAGGTCGATTTGCAGCTTCAACAGGCGGTCAGCATTGGGATGTTCCATGGCTTCGACGATGGTTGCCACACGTAAATCAATCTTGGCAAAATCGTCATAGGTAATTTCTGGTTTGGTTTGCATCTTCTGCTCCATACTTGGTGTAAAAACTTAAGCGTGTACATCAAGGAATTGACAGTACAATGGTGTACCGTCCGATCCATTGAGGACGCCAATGGTAACAAGGTTTGCCCCCAACGGGTAATGTGCCGGCGTTGAGGATTGCCATGCAACGGCGTTGTGTTGCGGTAATGGGCAGGTCCCCGCAGTCATTCGGAGACTGACGCGGCGATAAAACGGGATCGATACGTAAGAAAGGTCGTATTTGCCAAAGCATCGGGTACATCGCACATTGATCGGGAAAATGCCTCACCGGCGCGGCGTCCGTCGTGCAGGTCTGGTTCTATTGATTACCGGTCTGCTCATCACGTCCGTGGTCATCTATCTCACCCGACCACGCCGACTCGCGGAAATGGCAGGCACGTTCCTGTCTGATCTTACCGGTGCCCAGACGCATATCGAAGCCGCATGGATTCGCTTTGATGGCACCATCGAACTGCAAAACGTCGTCCTCACCGTCCCCGGTATGAGTCAGGAAGCAGGGCGTCTATTTGAAGCGCGCAACGTGGTCATCCGTCATCACATTCTCAGCCTGCTGCAGGGACATTTTGATGCACGCAATCTCACATTCATTGATCCCGTGCTTTACCTGGCGCGTGAGGTCAAATCCGATGCACTCAATGTCGAATCGCTTCAAGCAGTACGCCAGGCCGATTACCGGATGTCCGGCGAAAAGGCGCTGACACGTGTCCCGCAGAACCTGCCCAATATTTTCATCCGCAACGGCAAAATCGTTTTAGGGGAACTCGAACAAGGGCAGTTCAATGCGTTAGGCAACGCGCGTTTCAATGGTTCACTTTCATCCGATACCACGTCCCGCAACATTTACTATTTCTCGCTAAGGCAAGTTCGTGAAGCCAAGAACAACAGCCCGTTTCTTGCAGGCTATCTGAACGTCCAAACACTGGAAGTCGAAGCCAGTCTCAAGGGATTGGATTTTAATGACGAACCGGCGATGCGCAATCTCCTGCCAACGCCGATCCGTAACTGGTGGGATCAACTGGCGCCCACCGGCAAGGTGCCCAACGTGCGCATTGGTTACGACCCGGACCCGGCTGTCGGTCTCTTTGGCGTGCTCGATGTCTCTGACGTGGCGTTGACTTTGCCTTACACCGAAAACAAAAGCCGCATGACCGTCAAGTCAGGGCGCTTCAAAGTCTCCGGCCAACGCATTCGCATTGAAAACCTGCTGGGACAGATCGAAGACTTTACCTACAAAATCAACGGCACGGTCAACGGTTTAAACCCCGACGCTCCGTTCACACTCAACAGCCACATCACCGGCAAGATCACACCCACCCCACGCTACGCACCCTGGTTTGGGGATCAGGTCCACAAAGCCTTCCAGGATCTGGCGCCCACCGGTGATCTGGAAGTGGCTGTGAAAGTCGAACGCAAAGTCTCCGGCGGACCCTTCTCCTATGCAGGTAACATCGATATTCGGGATGCGCGAATCTGTTACAACGCCTTTCCCTATCCCTTGACCAACGTCAACGGCTTGATTCGCTTCGATGATCAGAAAGTCGAACTGATCAACTTCCGTGGACGCGGGCCAAGTGGCTCTGCCTTGGGAATTCGCTGTTCAATCAATTTTGAACCCGGTGAAAATTCAGGCGTCAAAGCAGAAGTCTCCGGCCTTGATCTGCCCATTGATGATTATCTCTATAACGCAATGGCACCGAAGCATCGTGACCTGCTCGACAACCTGTTTTCTCGTAAACACTATGCACGCCTCACGGATGATGAAGAAGGTGTGATCGCCAGCTCCCAACAACGTGAAGCCTGGTTAAAAGAACGCACCGACATCGCAACACAGCTTTATGATCCGAAGAAACTCTCTGACGATCAGCTCAAAATGCTCCAGTTGCAAAAGCAGATTCTTGATCTCAAACTTGCCCGACCTGTTTTCGATCTGGGGGGCAAGACCAACATGTACCTGACACTTGAACGCAAGCTCGGTGAAAATGTCCGTAACATCATCGATGCCCGTTACGAACTTCAAGGCGTCAATGTCCTGCTCAAGAACTGGGCTTACCCCATGCAGCTGTCGTCGGGTGTTTTCACACTCGGTCAGGATGGGGGCAAACTTCAGGATGCTGTGATGATCGGGCTTCGCGGCGGTGAAGCTTCCATCTCCGGCAACATGTATTGGAAGCGATTCCCCAACAAGAAAAAACTCCTGCCTGAGATCAAATTCACCGGCACCAATTTTCCCGTCGATGACATCGTCATCCAATCACTGGGTGATCGTGGCGAGAAAATTCTCAGTTCACTGGGGATCAACGCAACCATCGATGCCGCGGGTATGGTCCTGGCAAACGACCTGGGTAAACCCTACCCAACCCTGCAGATTCGCGTCCGTAACGGCAGTGTCCGCCCAAATGCGGGACGCTTTGAGATTGATCGATTAAACGGCTATATCGCTGTCCACGACAAAGATGTGCAGATCACTGAGATCAAAGGCAAACACCTTGATGCGGACTTCATCCTCAAGGGTGAATTGCCTAAGACCAAACCGGTGAACCTGATTTTTGAAGGCAAAGCAATCCCGCTGACGCAGAAGGTCCTGGATTTGATCCCACCGTCTGCGGACAAACGCGATGATGCCAAGCGCATTATTGATCCGCTGCAGTTGACCGGTCAGTTCGACATGCAATTGC
>JBICHS010000453.1:0-6187 GCA_043101135.1 Phycisphaeraceae bacterium JB051 | reverse complement strand
AATAACAGTGTCAGTAAAAACGTCGTCTTGAGATTATTAAAAAAACGAGTCATGGCGGTAACACCTCCTTGGGGTTGCAAGGTATTACCGCAAGAACCGTGCCGCAGTTGCAGCGGGCTTAACGGCCGTAATCACAGGTGTTTGAAGCTTCGAGAGAAATGCGGGCGGACTGTCTATTTGGCAATGCCTGGGATGATTGCTCATGAAATGGCAGTAGGGATAATAAAAAACACCAGCGGCAAACTGGTGTTTAATTGACTCATATTGAATTTGAATAGATCACCACCCCGGCCAGACCTCATCATTGCGATGATAGGCTTTGGCTTGCTGGGGATAGCCGTCGAAGTATTGGCTGACCAGTGGGTGTTGCACCGGGGTCAGATCCTTTTCGTGCATCAGGTATTCCTGGGCGGCATAGGTCGTGGCGTGAGAGCCATCGACCAGCAGGTGATACCAGGGTTGCTCACGTTCAGGACGCGTCTGATTGGAATAATACCACTCGTCATCGGCGCGGCAGGCCATGTCGAAATCGACCACAATCGCGCGGTAGCGATATCGCTTATGGCGAACGATCTGGCCGACCTTGAATCGCGGCATCTCAAAGGGCAGATAGTCGGGGATCTCGTAATGTTCAGGCAGCGGGTCGTTGGCACTCATGATAATTGCTCTCTGTTGCGTATCCGTACTTCGCAGACAAGCAGACTCATAATCGATACAGACGATACAGGTGACTTCCCTAATCGTCACAAACACTACAATACGTACTTTTAGACGTACGTCAACACTCATATATCGGTTATTAATGAATCAAACCGGGAATTTATTGAGATGGATTACTCTGCTGAGAAGCTGGGTAAAATAGGCAAAATGGCAGTCGGGGAAATCTTCCAAGCTAGCGTGAATCAGATGATACTTGGTCCGCTGCCGGTGTTTGATGGGGCGTCGGTTTGCCCTGTGCCGGTGTGCCCGAAGCCGCCTTCGCCGCGTGTTGTTTCGTCCAGATGGGTGACGACTTCCCAGCTCACGCGTGGCACCGGTTTGATAATCATCTGTGCGATGCGCATGCCACGTTGGATGGGGAACGGGTCTTGACCATGATTGATCAGCGGGACTTTGACTTCGCCACGATAGTCCGCGTCAATGGTGCCCGGCGTGTTGGGCATGGAGATGCCATGTTTCACTGCCAAGCCTGAACGCGGGCGGATCTGAGCTTCGTAACCCACTGGAACAGCCATGCGAAAGCCTGCTGGGATCAGCGCAATCGCACCGGGCTCGATGACCACCGTTTCGGGCACCGCTGCACACACGTCCATCCCCGCAGCATGCTCGGACTGATAAGCCGGCAGGGGGATATCGGTTTGACCTTCGAGTATTTCAATGGCGACTTTGATTTCGTGACTGCTCATGACCACATCATACGACAGGGCGGACGCGTTTTCGAATGCCTATGACATGCAGCATCGATTCTCGCAGTTGACTCACAAGCTGCACATTAAAGCCCTGGGGTTTTAACCCCAGGGACCATGGGCGTACAAACCACCATGTTCACCCCATGCACCATTTGCATACACCATCCCGAAATCAGAAAATACCAACATGAAGACACGCCTGTTCGTTTATGGCACACTTAAATCCGATCAGTCCAACCATCACCGCATGGCAGGACAAACCTTCATCACCAAAGCGCGCACCACGCCTGACTACCGTCTCTTTGAAGTCGAAGGGCGTTTTGATTCACTGGGCAAATATCCCGCACTCGTGAAGCTGCCTTACCCGGATGTTGAGGGGGCGGGCGTCAGTGTTGAAGGTGAGATATGGGACGTGGATGAACAATGCCTTGAGATGCTCAATGCGTATGAGGATTTGGACAGTGGGGAATATGTGATCGAGCCAATTTCCATGATGGATTTGGCCGATAGTGTAAAAGTATACGGATATCTTTATAATTGGTCTGTAGTGGGCATGCGGGATTCAGGGCAGATATGGTCTTTATGACCTGACCAACTCCGATTAACGGAGAGGTGTGATGAAACGTGTTTTGCTCATCATTTCGATGCTGTTGCTCTCTGCCTGTGGTCCGGCATCGTCACCACCTGGCCAAATGTCCGAACGTGATAAGCGCGAATATGCGCAAATGCAAAAAGAGATCGGCCTGACTTTCATCCAGATTCTGCCCAGCCAATGGCAATCGGCCACGCTGATGCTCAAAGCCCCCGAAGCTGGCTTGGATGTCGGCGAAGTGATTCCCAATATCATCGCACCAGGCAAGCAGAAGGAAGCCATCTTCCCGAGCATGGCATTGATCAACATCATCAAAGAATTTCAGCTTAAAAGTGTCGAACATAAACTGCTCTGGAAGAAAGCTCGATTCAGTGTTTTCCGCAATGGGGATCAATGGGTGATCGACAACCAACTCTACTTTGAAGACAGGTAATCATTATCCCCCAAAGCCGTGTCGCTCCTGTCAACCGATTCAATCTTTGCTGTAAGTATTCTCTTGTTATTGATTGTTGTGTGTGGCCACAATGCAATGACTGCATCGTCACTCCCGCGCAGGCGGGAGAGTCCAGTGAGATATGCAAGCGTCAACTGTATGCCACTGGATTCCCGCCTGCGCGGGAATGACGGACGTAAGTCATCACGAAAACAGGCATCTCAAAATAAGCACTTACAGCACAGATTGAATAGGTTGACAGGAGGGGCATGGCTTTTGTGTTGATGCATGATGTCACAACCATTTTGTATCACCAATAAAAAAAGCGTCGAACGCATGTCCGACGCTTTTAGTGATTATGAGTTGTTGGCTGTGATCAGGCGTTGACGATGTGGTCACGGTTGCCAGTCACTTCACGCAGCGCGCCGCGTGAGTCAATGACGAGTTTGGCGTTGTCCGCAATCATTTGCCAATCGTAAGCTTCATGGTTTGTTGCGATGACCACGCAGTCGTACTGCTTGAGTGTGTCCGTGGTCAGTTCAACACTTTCCATTTGCAGGTCATACTCACGCATCTTGTGTGTTGCGGGGACATGTGGGTCGTTGTAGTAAACATCGCCACCGAGTTCCTGGAGCTTTTCGATAATCTCAAAGCTCGGGCTTTCGCGGATGTCATCGACGTTAGGCTTGTATGCCAAACCCAGCACAAGAATCTTGGAAGCTGCAACAGCTTTCTTGTTCTTGTTGAGTGCAAGCATGGTTTTGTTGACCACATAGTCGGGCATTGAGTGATTAACTTCACCAGCCAGTTCAATGAACCGCGTGGTGTGGCCGACTTCGCGGGCTTTCCATGTCAGGTAATACGGGTCGATGGGAATACAGTGTCCGCCAAGACCAGGGCCGGGATAGAATGCCTGGAAGCCAAACGGCTTGGTGGCAGCAGCATCAACCACTTCCCAGATGTCAATGTCCATCGCATCGAGCACGACTTTCATTTCGTTGACCAGCGCGATATTCACACTGCGGTAAATGTTCTCAAGCAGCTTGGCTGACTCAGCGACTTCCGCACTGGAGACGGGGATGGCTTTGCTCACTGCAGCCGAGTAAAGTTCCAACGCCATTTTGCCAGCTTCATCACCGATACCGCCCACGAGTTTGGGGATGGTTTGCGTGTTGAAGTTCTTGCGGCCTGGATCTTCACGTTCAGGTGAGTAGGCCAGGTAAAAGTCTTCGCCACATTTCAGACCGGTCTTTTCAAGGACGGGCTGCATGACCTGACGCGTCGTGCCGGGGTAGGTGGTCGATTCGAGCACCACGAGTTGACCCTTACGCAGGGTCTTGGCGATCGCTTCGGTGGTCACTTCCACGTAGGACAAATCCGGCTCAAGATGCTTACCCAACGGGGTGGGAACACACAGCAGCAGGGCGTCGGCTTCACCAAGTCGATCAAAGTCAGCGGTGGCATCGAAGCTCTCTGCCTGACTCATCTCCGCGATGAAATCTTCACCGAGGTGTTTGAGGTAGTTTTCGCCCTTGTGAATCTTTTCGATTTTAGCCGGGTCCACGTCATAGCCAATCACCGGATACCCTGCCTTGAAAAAGGCACGCATCAGCGGCAAGCCAACGTAACCCAGACCAATAATGCCAACTTTGGCTTTCCGTTCAGTAATGAGTTGCTGGAGCGTCAAGCTCAAATCCTCCAAAGATGATTGGGATAGTGTGACACATAGTTTATCGGGTATTTGCCGACAGGTCTTTTGTCCTTGCCGGTCAGTTGATGGTTTTAATTATCAGACGCGACATTGCAGGGGGGAGCAAACTCTGGAATAATTCCAATTCACAGTCGATTAGGGTCAATACCAACATCGGGCTGACACAGGGTTTGCCCGTAACAGACGATCCGCATAGAATCGCGGTCTTGAATCATTGTTAAACGCCTACTCAAGCGAAACACTATAAGGAGCCTCGGCATGGCATCGGAAGCAGTTCTGCAAATTACGGATGACAATTTCGAACAGGAAGTGATGAACAGCGACGTCCCGGTTCTCGTGGACTTCTGGGCTGAATGGTGCATGCCTTGCCGTATGCTCGGTCCGGTTATCGATGAAATCGCCGCCGAATTTGAAGGTAAAGCCAAGGTCGGCAAGGTTGATACCGATGCCAACCGCGAAGTTTCACTGAAATTCGAAATCTCCGCCATCCCCACCGTCCTGCTGATCAAAGACGGTCAGATCGTTCAGAAGTTCGTCGGTGTCAACGGCAAACAGGAATACGTCGACGCCCTGAACAATGCCATTGGCTAAATTTTTGAAAACAGGGACTAGGGACTAGCGACTAGGGACTAGGGTTCAAGACACGAAAGTGTGTGAGTGAACCCGCATTGTTTTTCCCTAGTCCCCAGTCCCTAGTCCCTAGTCCCTTATCTATGGCTATCCAATTCAAACAAACCACGTTGTCCAACGGCCTGACGATTCTCGCGGAAGTTTCCGACGAGGCGCGCACCTCCGCGGTGGGCTTTTTCGTCAAAGCTGGCACCCGCGATGAAGACCTGCCCGAAATGGGTGTCAGTCACTTCCTTGAGCACCTGATGTTCAAGGGGACGGATCGTCGAACCGCTGATGATGTTAACCGTGAGTTCGACGAAATCGGGGCGGATTACAACGCGTTTACCTCGCATGAGAAAACGGTGTATTACGCGCATGTGCTCCCTGAGTTTCTGCCGCATGCGGTGGACCTGCTTGGTGACATGCTGCGTCCTGCATTGCGCGAAGACGATTTTGACATGGAGAAAAATGTCATTCTCGAAGAGATCAGCATGTACGAAGACCGCCCGCAATGGCGTCTGCAGGACACGCTGCTCGAGAAATACTTTGCCGCCCATGCCCTGGGTTATCGCGTGCTGGGCACCAACGATTCGATCAAAGCCCTGACCGCTTCACAGATGCGCGGCTACTTTGATCACCGTTACAGCCCCGACAACATCGTGGTCTCTGCTGCAGGTCAGATCGACTTTGACAAGTTGGTTAGTGATGTCGAAAAAATCGCAGGTCACTGGAAGCCCACCGGCGCCAAACGCAACTACACAACGCCCAACACCGTGCCCGGCAATCACGTGATGACCGACGAAAAACTCAGCCGACATTACATCGGCCTGATCACGCCCGGCCCGTCGCAGCAGGACGAATCCCGCTACGCCGCTTCGGTGATTGCCGACGTCATTGGTGATACCGATGGCTCGCTGCTTTACTGGGCTTTGGTCGATCCGGGCCTGGCAGATGAAGCGGACATCTCGCATATCGGCATGGATCAAACCGGGTGTTACCTGGCCTTTGCCTCATGCGACCCTGAGCGTAAACAACAGGTCCGTGAGCTACTGCTTAAGACCATTGACGAAGCAGTCAACAACATTACCGAGCAGGATGTCCAGCGAACCAAGAACAAACTTGCCACGCAGGCAACCCTCCACGGTGAGAGCTCGGCAGGGCGCATGCGAGCGTTAGGTGGTCAATGGCTTAACCTCGGCAAGTACATTTCGCTGGCTGAAGAAGTCGAAAAAATGATGGCCGTCACCATGGATGACATCCAGAAACATCTGGCAGAAAACCCCTTCGCCCAACGATGCATCATCGAACTTGGGCCGGGTGAGTAAACCCATCAACTTTAAAGACAATTAACCACAGATGAACACAGATAAACACAGATGTTCAAACAAATGAAACCGTCTTGGTATTTTGTCTTTATCTGTGTTCATCTG
>JBICHS010000452.1:0-3951 GCA_043101135.1 Phycisphaeraceae bacterium JB051 | reverse complement strand
CGATCTACATCGGCAATTTCCGAACCTTTATCTTTGCAGATGTGCTCCGCCGATTCCTGGAACTGGCAGGCTACGAAGTCAAACATGTCATGAACATCACCGACGTCGGGCACATGACCGAAGATGACCTGGCAGACGGTGGCGGTGAAGACAAAATGGAACTGGCGGCCCGTCGCGTCAAGGAAGACAAGAAGTCCGGCAAGGTTCCCGAAGGCGCGGTCACCAATCCGGATGACCCTTACCAGATTGCCAACTATTACACGCAGGCCTTCCTCTCAGACGCCAAAGCGCTTGGCATGAAAGTGGCTGATGAATACCCGCAGTCCATGCCACATGCCACACAGTGCATCGACTTGATGCAGGACATGATCGGCAAGTTGCTTGCTAACGGACATGCCTACCAAACCGACGAAGGTGTGGTCTACTTCAGTGTCGAAAGCTTCCCGGACTACGGCAAGCTCAGCGGCAACACGCTCGACAAACTACGTGGCGGTGCAGGCGGTCGTGTGGATGATCAAACCCTGGCAGGCAAGCGGCACCCCGGTGACTTCCTGCTATGGAAACCTGACGAAAAACACATCATGAAATGGGACTCGCCGTGGGGCAAGGGGTATCCCGGCTGGCATATCGAATGCTCATGCATGGCTCAGTCACTTCTGGGAAGCGATGTCATTGATATCCACACTGGTGGTGAAGACCTGACCTTCCCACATCATGAATGCGAAATCGCTCAATCCCGGGGCGCTTCAGGCAAAAACAGCTTTGCAAAGTTCTGGATGCACGCGCGATTCCTTTTGGTCGACGGGCAGAAAATGTCCAAAAGTAAAGGCAGTTTCTACACGGCCCGTGATGTGTTTGAAGGTCGTGTGACCGGCCGCAGTGTTCATCCTGCTGTCCTGCGTTTTGAATTGATGCGCAGCCACTACCGAAGCAATCTCAACTTCACCGCGTCGAGCCTTTCCGATGCAGCATCTGCCGTCAAGCGTTTCACCGACTTTGCCCTTAAAGCCAAAGCACAATGTGATGACCAACCGGCGGAGATCGATCTGACGCACCCGATGCTCGCAGCATTTACCGAGGCCCTTGCAGATGACCTGAATATCAGCGGTGCACTGGGTGAACTCTTTGCATGGATCAATGACTGCAAGGATGATGCACCAACCACATGGGCAGCTTGTCAGCAAGTCGACCGCGTGCTGGGGTTACTGGACCTGGAAGACCAATCCGGCGCTGGCGAACTGGACATTGAAGCGATGTGTCAAGCACTCGACGATGCCCGTGCCAATAAAGACTACGGCGCAGCAGATGAACTCCGCAAACAAATGACCGAAGCAGGCTACGATGTCCAAACCACCAAGAAAGGCACCAAAGCCGTCAAGAAACTGGCTTGACCCCGCTTGCCTCGAATAAAAAAATAACGCGGGATATGGCAAGTACCATGTCCCGCGTTTTTAATTTGTCACAATGTGGGTGATTACTCTGCAGCAGTTTCAGATGATGCTTCGTCATCTGATTTACCCATCGCGTCATCCATCATTTCTTCCTCTTCAGGATCAGGAACCTGCTGGATGGTGTAAACAATCGTCTTCCCATCCTTGGCATCAATGATCTGCATCCGTGCAGGATTGTTCGCGTAGTTGCTGCGAACCACGCTTTGGAGTTTGCTGTTAATCTGCTCGAGATTGGCTTTGATATCGTTCATGATCATGACCATGAAAATGGACGTGATCCAGATGATAATCAGCAAGCCTTTGCCCAGCGTCTGTGCGGTCTTTTGCTCTTTTTCCTGACTCAAAACAGTCTCCTTTATTGACGGGAATGGGAATATAAAAAATGCCACTCACAGCATAGCGAGTGGCAAAGGTTTTGAGAATAGATTTTAACCATCAGCCGCAACGTTCCTGCGATTGTTGCTCGTATCTCAGAGCTTCTGAGGCTGATTGGTCTTACTCGACTGCGCACAAGCCAAGACCATCCGCAGACTCTCAAGGCCGTCTTCAATGCCTGACCGCAACGCTTCACCATCGGTGATAGCTGCAATGAAATTGCGATTCAGCTCGTCATAACAGTTATGCTCAGAAGTGACGACTTCTTTACAAACATCCCCTTGGATCTCTTCACTGGGTTTGCCATCGTGATAGACAAACGTCGCCTTGTCGATCGTCTCAAATGCAACATAGACTTTTTCACACATCATGGTGAAATCAATCTCACCACCCTTGGGTTCGGCAACGTTGGATGCACAGATACTCGCAACTGAGCCGTTGGCAAAGCGAATGACGGCTGCACTGACGTCATCGACTTTGTAATCGTCATATTGCTGATGGTTGAGGTTATCTGCCTGAGCAAAGACGGTTTGACCTTCGCCCATGAAGTAGCGTGCCATATCGTAAATGTGAATGGATTGTTCGATGAGTTGACCACCTCCACCCTTGGGATCACGCCACCACTTGGGGAACAGGCAATTGACGAAAAAGCGTCCCTGGAACATCAGTGGCTTACCCGCACTGCCATCCTCAAGCATCTGTTTGAGTTTGATCGCAGGAGCGGTATGACGCATGTGATGACCAATCTGACATTTCACGCCAGCCTGTTTCACAGCATCAAACATGCTCTGAGCACGCTGCACCGAAAGTGCAATCGGCTTTTCCAGACACAGGTGAATGCCCTTGGCTGCAGCCTTTTCCACCTGCCCATCATGAGCCCCCGGAGGCAGGCAGACATAAAGCACATCCAGATTTTCCTGATCAAGCATCTTGTCAAAATCGTCGTAGCAAGTCGCTTTGCCATCACAGAACTTTTCACCAAAAGCCTGCGCTTTTTCAATGTGATGATTACACAAGGCCGTGATCACGACGTTGTCCAACTTGGCCAGCGATTTGGCGTGTGTCGATGCGATAAAACCGGTCCCTAGAAATCCGATACGAAGTGAACTCATTTGTCTATCCATTGGGTTTAAGATTAATTGAACGAAACCATCAACAACATAACCGATTTTGTACCATTTAGTACGTCACAACCACCGACTGACACTCAGAGGGGTTTTGATCAATCATGGCAAGGGCATCAGGCAACTCATCAAAGGCAACACGATGCGAGATCAACGGCTTTAGATCCAGCTTGCTTAAAAGTTGTAACGCCTGATCCTGTCGCCTTGGGTTGTCATAAAGGTTACTCAGTGCAGGATCGATGTGATTGATTTGTGATGAACGCAGGCGAATACGTTTGTGATGAAACTCCCTGCCAAGCATTAGCGAATCCGCACCGCCCTGATAAAACGACAGCACCGTAACCGTCCCATCAACCGATGCACAACGAATCGCATCACTAAGCGCTTTGACATTCCCTGAGACTTCGATGACGACATCCGCCCCGCGACCATTGGTGTGCTGTTGTACAAATTGACCCAAATCACCCTGTTTTTGTGGGTTAAATGTGATATCAGCACCAAACTTTGAAGCCAACGCCAGGCGCGAATCAAGATAGTCCACAGCAATGACTTTGGCGCCACTTTGCTTACACATCTGAAGCAGCATCTGCCCTAACGTGCCCATTCCAAGGATCACTACGTCATCAAGCAGGTTAACGCCCGCATCAAGCATGCCGTTGAAAGTAATGTTCAGTAACGCCAGGAATGTTGCGTTTTCAACATCCACATCATCGGGCAATTTCAAAAAACTGTCGGATGCCATGAATGTCTTATGGCCCGTCTGACACCAGACTTTGTCCCCGACTTTCAGTTCCGTCTCTTCTGGGGCAACTTCCACGATCTCACCAACAGCCGAATACCCCATCCACCAAACACCGGGCTGATCAGACTGCATGGGATAGGTGATCGCATTTTCCTTTTCTAAAAATAAAGCATTGGCGTCACAGGTACTGTTTAACTGCGGCGCGGTCCCGCGGTAAAACCCCATCTCCGTCCCAGCACTGATCGAAGTCATCAGTGTC
>JBICHS010000451.1:0-3708 GCA_043101135.1 Phycisphaeraceae bacterium JB051 | reverse complement strand
GTCTACCGCTTTGATGTCATCCACATCGTCCAACCCAACAGCGATACCCAGCCCGTGCGTTTACAGCGTGGCATGACCGTGCTTGATCCCATCCTTGAACACAAACAGATTATGGACACGGCTTGGCAGCAGGCAACGTATCTGGCGCACCGTTTCCGCGAAGACGGGCGCATTGCTGCAACGTATGAACCGACCTCCAGTCGCTACTCTCTGCAAGACGCAGCGTTGGATGAGCAGGCGATGACGGGTTATGCGTTGTCCAATCAACTGCTCTTGGCGCTGGACACCCAGCCGGACTGGGAAGGTTATGGCCCATGTTCCAAGGCACTGCGCAGCAGCGTGACCTATCTGCTGAGTATCATCAATGACCACGTGGTCGCGCGTGATCCGGACGCGGTGGCATGGCTACTGATGACGCTGATTCAGGAACCGTCACTGGCGGACCTCAAATCGCGTCGTGATGAGTTGGCGAAGATGCTCATGACCGTGCAACAAACTGACGGGCAGTTCACGCAAAAGCGCGCTGATGCCAACGGCATGTTTGTCACCCAGCCGGTCAATCGTTTTAACCAGGCCTTGATCCATTTGGCGTTGCTCAAACAGTACGACCAGACCCGTGACAAAGCCCTGCTTGAAGTCCTTTCACGCTCTGGCAACATCCTGACCAATCAGGCGGCCAAGCAGACGCTCATGGCGATCCCGACGCTCTATGCCATCCGTGACCTGCAGGACAAACTGGAGACCGGCTTGCCGATCCCGGTGGACACCGTCATGGTGATCAAGCAGACGCGGGCGTTATTGCTCAATCACCAGATCACACAAAGCCCAACCATGGGACCGGCGGATGTGGTTGGCGGCTTTGACCTGGCGCGGCAGTCGCCCAACGTTGCCCCGTCACCGGATTGGCGAAGCAGCTACGGCGTAAGCCTGCTGGCTACGATTCTCAAGGACGAAGCCCTTCGGCCACGACTGGCTGAGAGCGTCGGCCTCTCGCAAACCGAGCTCCTTCTACGCAGTGCCCTGGCAGCACGGTTCATCGTGCAACTGACCTACCGTCCCGAAGAAGTCTTCTACGGTGATTCAGCAGCCGATTGTGTCGGTGGCGTGCGTCAATCGCCATGGGACAACACGCTGAGCCTCAAGGCCACCGCGTTGAGTCTGCTGAGTTTGCAGCAGTTCAACGAAGCCGTGACCCAGTCGTTAAAGCAGACTGCCACGCCGTAAAATGAGATGCCAAACGCGCTAAACCGCAAGCGGTTTGAAGTCAATCTCCCGCCATTGAGATACATTGACTTGATTTTTGGATATAAACGCCGGGCAAGTCTCAATCTGTCTGCTCAGATGGTGGCAAAACCGCCCAAAGCAGCGTATAACAACTGCCTGTCGGCCTACTTTTCCGACATGTTGTAACACACGAAATTCAGACTCTTTTTTGCGCGGGAAAACGGTTATGTCCACCATCGAGCAATTGCGTTTACGCCAGGTCCATCTTGACTTCCACACAGCAGGGATGGTTGAGAATATCGGCCTTGATTTTGACCCTGAAGAATTTGCCCAGACACTCGAAGATGCAGGCGTGGATTCAATCACCTGTTTTGCACGTTGTCATCATGGCTATCTCTATTACCCGTCAAAGCTGATGCCCGAGCGGATACACCCGAATCTCAAGCGCCCTAATCTGCTGGGTGAACAGATCGAAGCCTGCCACAAGCGCAACATCCGCGTGCCGATTTACATCACCGTGCAATGGGATCAAATGCTTGCTGAGCAGCATCCCGAATGGCGCGTCATTGAAGAGTCGGGCAAACCCGAAGGCACGCCCCCTTATCATGCGGGCTTTTACCGTCGCTTCTGCCTCAACACACCTTATGTTGATTTCCTCAAGGCTCACGTCAAGGAAGTCATTGAGATGCTGCCAACCGATGGGATTTTCTGGGACATCGTTGCTCCGATGGATTGTTCCTGCCCCAAGTGCAAAGCGGACATGATCGCCAAGGGCATGAACCCGTCGATCAAGGAAGACCGCGTGAACTACGGCAAAGAAGTCGAAGCCAAGTTCATGCGTGACATGACCGCTTACATCCGCACACTCAGCAAAGACTGCACGGTGTTTTACAACGCAGGTCACATCGGCCCGCGTCATCGTGATCTGCAGGATGCCTACACGCACTTTGAACTTGAGTCCCTGCCCTCCGGTGGCTGGGGTTACATGCACTTCCCGTTGACAGCACGTTACGCTCGCACGCTGGACCTGCCTTTCCTGGGGATGACCGGCAAGTTCCACACGTCATGGGGCGACTTCCACAGCTACAAAAATCAGGCGGCACTCGAATACGAATGCTTCCAAGCTGTCGCGTTGGGTGGCGGCTGCTCCATTGGTGATCAGCTTCCCCCCAACGGCAAAATCTGCAAAACAACCTACGAGCTCATCGGCTCGGTCTACAACCAGATCAAAGCCATCGAACCCTGGTGCACCCAAGCCAAGCCGGTCACGCAAATCGGCGTGATCACCCCTGAAGCCTTCACGCTTGCTTCAGGACATGGCTCATTACCCAAGAGCTCACAGGGCGCGGTTCGCATTCTCCAGGAGCTGGATCACCAGTATGACATCATCGACCTGCAGGCTGATTTTGCAGACTATGAATTGATCATCGTCCCCGATGAAATCAGTGTCACCGACGAACTGCGTGACCGTCTGGAAAGCTATGTTGCTGACGGCGGTAAGCTCATCGCGTTGGACAAGGCTGGCGACAATCTGCCTTGCCTGGGGATCAAGCATGAAGGCCAAAGCGCGTACTGCCCCAACTTCCTGCACGTCCGCGAAGGCTTTGCGGGTTTGCCCGATGCGGATCACGTGGTCTACGAGCAAGGCTCACAGGTCAGTGCATGCGATGGCACAACCGTCCTCGCGGACACCATCGGCTCGACATTCAACCGCACGTGGGAACATTACTGCTCACACCGTCACTCCCCGAGCACTGGCGAAGTGTTAGGCCCGGCAGTGACCATCAAGGACAACTGCATCTACCTGTCCCAGCCGCATCTGACGCAGTATCAACTCAACGCACCGCGATGGTGCAAGCAGGTGGTCGGTGCTGCGATTGATGAACTGCTCACCAAGCCGATGCTCAAGACCAACGCGCCTTCGCATCTGTTTACCGCAGTCAACGATCAGGCTGATCAAAGCCGTTACGTGATGCATCTGCTTAACTACGTCCCGCAGCTTAAAAGTGAACAAATCGAAATCGTCGAAGACATCATCCCGCTGCATGACGTGTCGGTGACCTTGAACCTGCCCAAGCCGATCACCAAGGCTACGCTGGTCCCTGAAGGTGTCGAAGTACCGGTTACGGACACCGAAGAAGGACAGGTCATCCAACTGGCCAAACTCAACAACAAGCAGGTGATTGAACTTTCCTACTAAGTTCATCACTGCGTTTTGAAGTAACAATGAAAGCCTCGTCGGAAACCGATTGTTTCTGGCGAGGTTTTTTATTTGATATTTACACAATGTCTCACAATGGCTTTGATCAATTCCACGTTGAGAAGAAAACATGGCAATGAGAACGCGCTAAACCGCAAGCGGTTTTAACTCACTTATTCATCACAACGGTATAATGTAGACATTAAACGCCAGCACCTCATCTCGCATCCACTGATTCTTCTTTTACTCGTTTTTGCGATGATCGGCCAGGCTGCATCCACACC
>JBICHS010000450.1:0-3729 GCA_043101135.1 Phycisphaeraceae bacterium JB051 | reverse complement strand
GCATTATCAATATCTCAGGCCCGACCGATCTCACCGCCCCGGAAGTTGCAGGCCTGATGACGTTCTCCGGCATGTTTGCAGGTCGTGATGACATCAACGAACAATTCAAAATCGCATCACCGGTTTACCTGCCCACAGAGACTTTACCACCGCTGTTAACCTTGCATTGTCGTGAAGATGGTGTGGTTGATTTTGAGCAGGCCAAACGCATTGAAGCGGTCTGGGATCAGAAACAGGCTGATTTTCAGGGGTTTTATTATCACGGCACCGCCAAGAGCAGTCATAACATCTGGATCGAAGAAAAGCAGTCTCCTGATTTGTTGCCCGCGTTGGAAAATCAGATCCTTTGTTTCTTGAAAAGTTATCTGGGGGTAGATCCAAAGGCGGGTTGATCAGGCGAAATTTTCCCGGTCGGATATTCCCTCAATCAGCTGGTTTTGCATGGGAATCTGATTAACAGACTCGTCCCGACTAAGCCAAGTCATACGCGGTC
Organism: Phycisphaeraceae bacterium JB051; assembly: GCA_043101135.1. GTDB lineage: Bacteria > Planctomycetota > Phycisphaerae > Phycisphaerales > Phycisphaeraceae > UBA7800. Next base: position 3,236 of record JBICHS010000450.1, on the reverse strand, counting down.
TTTACAGACAATGTGATTACCACCTAACTGGCGTAACCACTGTCCTGTCTTATTCATACACGCTTTAATCAACTGAAAAAAGCTGTTTGGGAAAGCTTGACTTTCGCTGATTACCCGCGTTAACTTTACACGGGTAATCAAATCGCTGGAGAGCTTCCCACATGACCACCATGAATGACATTGCCAAAGCGCTGGGCGTCTCCCGGCCGGTGGTGTCGTCGGTGTTTTCCACCCGACGCCAGGGGACGGTTCGCGTCAGTGATAAGACCCGTCAACGCATTCTCGAAAAGGCGCGCGAGATGGGGTATCGCCCCAATCATGTCGCCCGATCCGTAGCCACCGGCAAGACGCGCGTGGTCGCGTTTGTCGGCGGGGTCGTCGGGATCGACTTTGTCATGCACACGCTCAGTGGCGTGATGAGTGAAGCTGAAAAACATGCTTACACCGTCAAGGTCATGCAGCGAACCGATGAAGGTTGGTCGCTGTCCAACACGGTCAACACCTTGCTCGAACGTCGCGTTGATGGCGTGATTTTTTACCACATGGACCAACCCAGCTGGGATGAGTTGATGGTTGAATTGCGTGGTGCCATCCCGACCGTTGCGCTAAGCTGCGTTGCATCCCAAGGCGCGGTTGCAACCGTCAACAGTGACAATTCGCAAGCCTACAACCAGATCATCGACATGCTCATGACCCATGGCCATCGGCGCATCGCCATGATCTGTGGCATGCCCGGGACAATCAACGCGCGTGCCCATGAGTTTGAGCAAACCATGTTGCAACGTGGTCTGCCGCTTGAGCCCTGGATGATTCAGCGTGGCGACTGGGAAGTTGAAAAAGCTGAGCAGGCAACGCGCGATTTACTTTCGCGCCCAGCTGACCAAAGACCCACCGCCATTTGCTGTGCCAATGATGAGATGGCCATGGGTGCTATTCGAACCGCCCGTGCCATGGGCTTTGATCTTCCCAAACAACTGTCCATCGTCGGCTATGGCAACACCAACGTTGCCCATCTGGCTGACCCGCCATTAACTTCCATTGATGAGTCTTTTAACACCATGGGGCGATTGGCCTGCGAGAAACTCATCAACGTACTTGAGCATGGTGAGACTGCTCAGCAGATTCCCACTGCAAGCCCATCGGTGATGGTTCCCACGAAATTGATCAGACGCGCCAGCACGGCGGATATCGCTACGTTTTGAATTTGTGTTTTTGAAAGTGATTTGATGATGAAATGCTTTGTCACCGTATTGACGATTTGTCTAAGCCTGAACATGGCTACCGCAGCGCAGAAGAATTTGACCTTGCCAATCGATTCAGCATCGGCTGGGATCGTGACCGACACCAACAAGGATGGCAAGTACGACACGGTTAAAGACGGTGAGAAAAATGCGGTGGAGTGGCGCGTCGGTCGTTACTTTGATGGCCCGGTGGTCACTGTCATGGAGATCGCAATCCCCCAAGATTTACAGGGAAAAACCGTCAAAGTCTTCTCCGCCCAGTTGCAGCTTTCAGCCAACGGTTCCAACGGCACGTACCCCGACGATAAGCCGCAGATCGCACCTGACGTCTTGATCTATGCCTACACCGGTAAGCAGGCCGATGGCAAGGTCACCGTTCAAGACGTGCTCGATGCTGATGGCAAACCTGTCGGTGAAGAAGCCGGATACCTCATTGAAAATCAAACACCCGTCAAGGCCGGGACACGCATCAAGGCGGATATCACCGCTGCCTGTCAGAAAGCCTTTGATGCCAAGGCAACCACGTTGGGCCTGCGTCTGCAATCCAAGACTGTCCCCGATGAACTTGGCTGCTGGCGTTGGCGCGGGACCACCTTTGCCCAGAAGTATGGCAAGAATTACATGCCTGTTTTGAAACTCAAAATTGAAGTCGAATAACACAGACATACGCAGGTAAAAATCAGTTCAGTCAAACTTGTTGAATAAAACCCGTCCACAAACACACACCTCATGGAGGTTGACCATGCAAGCCACTGACCGCCGACACATCACACGTCAATCAAGCCAATCCGGATTCACACTCATTGAGTTGTTGGTGGTGATTTCCATCATCTCAATTCTCATTGCGATTCTGTTACCCGCTTTGGCCAAGGCGCGCATGGCATCACGCACTGCCGTTTGCCTGTCACAGGAACGCCAACTCGGCCAGATTCATTACATCTACACGCAGGACTATGACGGCTACATCATCAGTCACGACGGTCAGTGGGTTCGCAAGCTCATGGGCTTGTATCTGTATGACAATTTCAACAATGCCTATGCCAAGATCATCAAGGAAAAGAGCATTGGCCGCTGCCCGGTGCGTGAATTTTCCAATGATGAATACGAAGCCATGACCGGCACCAAAGCCTGGACACTCTATGGCATGAACTATGTCAGACTGCATACATGGACCCCCAAGCCTGCCAAGTTTGATGATATTCCCAAACCCTCGAACACCATCTTCATGGCGGATAGTCGAGGCACCACATCCGACAGTTATCGACTGATCAATGCTGCCTGGTCCACGGCTTACCCGTCTTTGAAACACAATGATGCGGGCAATGTCCTCTGGTGTGATGGGCATGCTTCGACTGTAGCAGGCTATGAACTTTCGCCCGGATACTATTCGGACATCTGGAAAGTCTACAAGTAAAACATCAAAACATTCAGCTTGGAGTTGACGCTGAAATGTTGTTTGGATACCGGGGCTCGTTTAATCAGAATGAAATTGCAATGTGTCTGTCGTGAGGCAGGCCTTGGGAGTATCGCGATGCAACGTTGGTTGGTTGTGTTTGTTTTGTCCGTCATGATGGTCGCTTCGTCACAGGCCCAGTTGCTGCTCTACCCGACGGGGATGATCAACTCACGTGTGCCGGTGATTGCTACGCGCGATGGTGGTAGTCAGGGCAAAGCCTTCCCTGCTCAAAGTGTTCAGCTGCGTTACGACTTTGCAGGTCAACTCGGTCAACTTTCATATGGCACGTTGCAACTGGACTATCGTGCGGACCCGGGCCGTCGGGAGACCACTTGCATCGTCATCGGTGATGGCGAAAAAGGCATTGCCGTCTCACTTTTGCCCGCCTCCGAAGGGCGTTTTTTTGTCCTTGAGCAAACCGAGTACAAATATGGTGATTTAAGGTACATTTCAGGTACAAAACTCGAAAAAGCAGTCTCAAAAACCGCCCCGACGCTGGATTGGCAGAATCTTCAGTTGCAATGGGACGCCAAGACGGT
>JBICHS010000449.1:0-2942 GCA_043101135.1 Phycisphaeraceae bacterium JB051 | reverse complement strand
CACACTGTCCTCTCAACTGATTTTGATCTCTACCCCGATTTCGTCGACACCCTCACACGTATTCAACCGATTGCCCGCTAGGTTGTATCAGTCTCAGTCAAAACGCCTTGCGGCCAAAAGGTTTGCAAGGTGTTCTTTTTTAAGTGTTTAAGATTTGATGCGGTATGCTTTTGTCGTTTTCCATGATGATTTTTCTTGACTTACTGGATAGGTCTGGTACCATAGTTACATGACATCTGGTATTTCCGACAATGCATTAAACTTGGCTGATGAGCGTCCGCTTTACAAGCAGATTGAGCATCAGCTTGAAAATTACATTCGTCACAATGATTTGGCGGAAGGTAGTTTGATACCCAGCTTACGGATTCTCGCGGATAAGTTTTCGACCAATGAGTTGACGGTCCGCCGCGCCATTCGGGGATTGGTTGACCGGGAGATTCTCGTCACGCGTCAGGGCCGGGGCACGTTTGTGAACTTTGATGCCACGCGCCGCAAAGTGCTCTGGGTGTGTGGCGTGGGGGTTGAAGATGGCGAAGTCAGTCCGTTTTACCAGCTGGTTTTGAGACGCTGCCATCAGTTCTGTGAAGATACTGCTTGCAAGCTTCACCCTGTTTGGATCGGTGAGAATGACACAGCAGCGTCACGCAGTTTCTGCAATCACAAGAAAATAGGTGAGTATGCCGGCTATGTGTTTGTCGGTTGCCGTTCTGACCATCCCATTCTCAAGTTTGTACGGGAAAACAATCTCAAGCATGTGTTGTTTTCCCATGACCAGCAACAGATTCATCGCGGCGTTGTCAGTGCGGATTACCAAAGTGCTGTCAGGCTTGGCTTGGAGCATTTTCAGCAACAGAGCATTGATCAGATCACCATCGTTGAGTTACAGGACACTGACAGTCTTTCGCGGCAAGTTGCTCAAACCTACGCGTTGGATATCAACTTGATCGGCTTGCCGCATCAGTCCCGCTTGCTCAAGTACGAACAGATGGGCTACCTGTTGGGTTGTCAGTTGCTTAAACAAGACAGGCTCTCCCAGGGCGTTTTCATACTCGACGACATTGTTGCCAAGGGGATGACCCGAGCCATTTTACAAGCTCAGGGAAAAGGTCAGAAAAATCATGAGATCATTATCATCTCGGCCAAGCAGGCCATTGCGCCTGCAGGACTGCCTGTGACATATATTGTCCATGATGCAGATGAGATGGCTCAGCAGGCGATGCAGATTCTTGCCAATGAAATTCAAGGGCGTATTCAAGGCGAAGGCTACTTTATCAGTCCATATTCTCTGTACACATCAGTCTCAGATTCGTGCGATATCCATTTGGAATTTGAAGTTGAAAAACTAAGTCATTCTTCACGAAAGACATGAAAATGAAAACACACAGAAAAATGGCCTCATTTGCTGTCTCACAGCAAGTGTGGGTGTCCGACGCAAATAAAGTCAAGGGTTTTACACTCATTGAATTGCTGGTGGTGATCTCGATCATCTCATTGTTGATTTCGATTCTGCTTCCTGCTTTGCAGAATGCTCGCAAAGCCGCACGAGCGGTGACCTGTTTGACGCAGCTCAAGAATCATGGCGTCATTTTTACACAATATCTTCAGGACAACCGCCAACGCTACATGCCCGCCAATACGGGGGCGGATGGCCCATGGACGCAGATGCTGGTGAAAAAAGATTACCTGGGAAGCTACAAGTTTTACAATTGTCCTTCGTTTACCAATGCAACCCTCTGTGATGCATCCAATCAATACTTGTCACACTATGCCATTAATCTTTATGGGATCACCACCCGATACCTGACCAGTGGCTCAGCACCCGCCAGGCAGGACGAAATCCTCAACCCCACTCAGACGATTCTTATACTCGATGGCCGCCGCCCGCGCACCGATTATGTCTGGGGAAGCTATGTCATCAACGCAGGGCAATCTTACGGTTCCTCCTCCAACGCCAATCCTGACTCGCGTCACTTGGGAACGTTTAACGTCCTTTGGATAGACGGCCATGCTTCCAAAGTCAAAGCAGATAACCCCACGGAAGCCTATTCAGCCAGTGTGTTAGGCAGTTACCTGTACAGCTATTCCAAGTGGGATCGTCAGTAAATAGCAAACAATCATATATATTCGGTTATTACAAATCATTCATATTTAACGAGAGATTGATTATGTTACATCGCTCATGCGTCATACGCCTGTTGTTCGTCCTGATGATCTTGGTTTCAACCGTCGAGGCTTCGATACTCAAGCCAGAGATTCATCTGCGCGTTGGGCAGGATGTTGTCTTGACAATCGACGATGCGGTCTATCAAAACGATCATGTGTATCTCAAGTTTTCTGCCCGCGTCGATTCACAGGGACGTTATGCTTCGGGCTCCACGCAAGGATTACTGGTCTATGTCAATAACGTGCCGGTGGATGTTCAGAAACTCGTTAACAAGCGTCACTTTTATATCTTCAATCATGTCAACAAAGTCAACTGGTATTGGGGAAACAACGGGTGGGCGGTGAGTTATTATCCATGGGATAAAGCCAGTGATGTGCCTGGTGGGCAGGTTCACGAGTATGTCTTTGACATCAAGACACTACTCAAAGAAACAGGCAATCAAATGCGCTTTTCAAGTGTATTTAATTCGGTGAAGGATGCATACTTTCAAATCAAGAATGTCCAGATTCTCGAAGATGATTCATTTGAGAAAAGCCCGTTACTCAATGATGTTGTTGTGTCTGAAAGTCATGGTCTGTATCGCTATCGTCAGCTGGCAACGGGGTATCACGAAGGCGTCAATCGCAAACTGGATACGGGGATTGACTATGAATCTTCCAAAGCAATCAAAGTCGCACCCACTGAAAACGATGGGCAGAAATTTGACTATGTATTAAATGATGAAGGTATGTTGTCTGTCTCTGTGAATGGGGAAACATATGAATTTACATCCAGTTTC
>JBICHS010000448.1:0-7216 GCA_043101135.1 Phycisphaeraceae bacterium JB051 | reverse complement strand
TTGATGAGTCTTCAGACCTGCACCGCATTGACATGCTGTGCTCAATCACGCATGCATTATTAATGAGATTGGTATGACGTGTTTTGATGTGCTTGATCAGAACTCAAAAGAGCATCGGCGTTTCGTCGTCGTCTTCGTCGGACTTCTTTTTGTTGTTCTTGCTCTTCTTGGACTTGGGAGCAGGTTCGGACTTGGGCTCGACATCTTGCTCGTCTTCTGACTCCTCGACTTGTTCATCGACATCCTGATCGTCTTCCGACTCCTCAGTGTCTTCGTCGTCCTCGGAATCATCTTCTTTCGATTCGTCCTCTTCGGTCAATTCCTCATCGTCTTCAGATTCGTCTTCATCTTCGGATTCTGAATCATCTTCCTCTTCAACTTCTTCTTCTGAATCGTCATCATCAGAAGCTTCGTCTTCGTATTCGACGTATTCTTCATTAGACGCTTTGAGGTCTTCCGCGTCGGGCTCTTCGACGTATTCGTATTCCGTTTCTTCTTCGTCTTTGTCGGTCACATCGTCATCATCGTCTGTGTCCGATTCGTCTTGCTCTTCTTCTGAATCATCGTCGTCATCCTCATCAGATTCAGATTCGTCGGCTTCGTCATCTTCCGGATCATCCTCGGAATCTTCATCTTCCTCGGATACGTCCTCATCAGACGCAGCGTCTTGGACTTCTTCCTCTTGCTCTGATTCATCATCAGATGAATCTTCTTCGTCTTCGCTGACGACATCCTCTGCAGGATCGACTTCAACGGGTTGGGTTTTCTCAACCGGTTTGTCGTAGTCGATGGCATCGAGTTCGTCGGTCGCTTCGTTGTCTTGCTGCTCTGCGGAATCGTCATCTACATCGTCAGCAAGGTCAACGGCGTCGGTTGCTGCAGCAGTGGCGACGACGACGGCGGCTGCGGTTAAGGCAGTTTGCGTATCCGATGAATCCTGATCCGATGTTTGCGTAGATTCGGATGTCACAGATTCTTGTTCAGAGCTGGTCGTTGCGACTTCGCCTTCGTAGTCTTCATCACCTTCACGGGCAGGGCCGAGGTTGATGTTGGCAAGGATGGTTGTCCCGCCGTAGACATATTGACCTTGCTCAACGGTGACCTGCGGATTAAAGCGTGCAGGGATGTAGAGTTCGGTGGTGGAGCCGAGTTTGATAATGCCGATGCGTTGACCGCGTTGAACAACGGCGCCCGTGCCGACGGTGCAGCAGATGGTGCGGGCGCAGAGTCCTGCAACCTGTCGGATGGCTGCGATGGTGTCACGTCGAACGGGGTGTGCAAGGATGATGAGGTTGGACTCGTTGACCTCAGCGGATTCAGGGTTCAGCACGTTCAGATGTTCGCCGGGTTTGTGGGTGATGGAAGTGACCACGCCATGGATGGGCGAGCGGTTCACATGGACATCAAAGACACTGAGGAAAATGCGAACACAGGTTGCTGGCCCATTGAAGGGTTCGAAGAATTCAACTTCGTGGATGGATGAGATTTTGCCGTCTGCAGGGGCGACCATAATGCCGCGTTGGGTTGGGATCGCGCGATCCGGGTCACGGAAAAAGAGCATCAGGCAGATGGTGGCAATGATCAATGGGATCGACAACCACCAGAGACCTGCAATGATGGCGGTCCCTGAAAGCAGGAAGCCGATGGCGAGGATGGTCATCCATTCGGATTTGGCGTGCGGGCTGAGCATGGGGTCTATTATAGAGAAAAGGGATCGCGGCGCAGGGGAAGTTAAAAAAGACATTCAGGCTGAAGATGCAGTGACAAATGTCTTAATCAATCCCTGTACAGCGATCCCTGTTCCTTTTCCAATTTATGGTTCGAGATTCAAAAGGTGTTTTGTGTTTGGTTTACTTGGCCAGTTTGGGGCCGACAACCATGCCGATGATACCGAAGACGATGCCTACTCCCAGTAAGCCACCGGTGTAGGTGTAAAGGGTGGTCGCGTCTTTGGCAAGCATCGAAACCAGGAGGCTGGTGCCACCGGCCAGCGTTGCGCCCATGACCATCATCAAGCCGATGAGTGCGATGAAGGCAACCATGAGCATGCCTGATGAGAAACCACTCCATGCCGGGTCAAACGGTTCCGCGGGGACAAGGTTTGCACCTGCTGCAGACGAGGGGGTTGGGCGTTTTTCAACCGGTGCCGCTTCGATGACGGTTTCGGTGGCTTCGACGGTTTCGTCCATCACTTCGGCGGCGGCAATGGCGGTGCCTTCACCCGTATCCATCGCGGTGTCATCCGCATTGGTGCCCGTAGCAGTTGCGTCTGCGTGGGAGGCTTCCAAAGTCACAGCACCGTCAAACACGCCGGAGCTGCCAGCAGCAGTATCCATGCGTGAATCGGAGATGCTTTCGCCAGCGGCGCTGCCCCCGGTGGGATAGATTTCGTCGAGTAGTTCAGCGCCCAGTGACGTGTCATCACTTTCGCGCGTCAGGTCAAGTAGACCACTGCCTGAACCGACGGAGTCCAATGAGAGATCATCGTCATCGGAGATGCCGCCAGCGTCGGTGACGATGGTTGCTGCCATGGGGTCAGCTTCATCGACTTCGCCAGCATCAAAAACGCTGATACCTGTTGCCTGCTTGGGATCTTCTTTTTCTGTTTGGCCAGCAGCTGTGTCTTCAAGGTTCAAAGAATCGGCGCCGGCAGCAGAACCACCAAGGTCATCCAACGCCAAACCCAGGCCACTGGAACCTTCCTTGGGATCAAGGTCCAGGCTGTCTTCGTCCGTGTTGGTGTCGGTGAGTTTGATGTCGTTGTCAGCAGTGTCATCAAGCTTGAGGCTGATTCCCGAGCCACCGGAAAGAGCATCCAAACCACTTGCCGGTTCACTTAAGCCGATGTCTTCAAGGCCGGTACCGGTGCCTGTTGCATCAAGGCCAAGACCACTTTCACCAAGGCCTGTCGCAGAGAGACCGATGTCCGAACTATCGCCGGATTTGCCTGTATCTGACAGGGGAACGCTGGTGTTACCTGCTGTTGAGAAGTCGCTGGTTTCACCGAGGCCTGTGTCTGCCAGGGGAAGGACGCCCGTGCCGCCGGAGTCATCAAGACTGATCGAGCCGGTATCGCCTGAGTCAGAGAGGGGGATGATGCCGGTGTCACCTGAGTCATCCAGTGAGATCATGCCGGTGTCATCACCACCTGCGATGGAGAGGTCGCCGGTTTCACCAAGGCTCAGATTGCCCAGCGTACCGGTTTCGTCCAGCGATCCATCGCCACCTGAAAGTCCGATGGAGTCGCCCATGGATTCGTCACGTGCTGCCAGGGCATCGACCTGTTGGCGTTTGAACAGCAGCTTATCGCGATCGCGAAACGGCTGAAGTTCACCGCGTGAAACCATTTGCTTAAGACCAGCTTCGTCAACACCGAGTTTTTCGGCAGCTTCATCCTGGTTGTAAAATTCCATTTTGGCCATCGTGGACCTCCTGCCCGTGATGTGCGGCAAGAAAAATGTGTCTCTGAGAGTTCAATCTGATCAGGTGACCCTGACCGTCGTGTTAATGCCGCTCTGTTCAACCGACTTAACCTGTGTACTTTAAATCAATTCTAACATCTGTACAAGCCAGTAACTCAGTTTGTGATAACTTTTCAGACTGAGATTGCTTATTACAGTTCAACTGGCATGGAGGTTTCTCAAATGCCATCTCTTAAGATCACGGTTTGTGTGACTGTTGAAGTTGAATCAACCGTGATGCGCAGTGATGAAACAGACTCTGTTTTGAATAGTGCTTTGGGGTTCACATGTCGCCAACCCAGGTCGTAAGTCAGATAGGTTTTCGCTGTCGCATCCATGCCGTCATACGCCCGATCAGGTTGCCCCAACAGGTCGATGATCGCATCGTAGCTGAGCCCGATGAGTGATTGATTTTGCAGCAGGTCATCGACCATGAAACCGCGCGACTCGGTGTCAGCACGCAACCAACTGGCAGTTGAAAACGCCAGGGCGGGTATGTCCCGATAACCTGCAAAATATTGGTGAGCCAAAATCACGCAGAGAAAAAATGTCACTGCTGCGAGAAGTCCAAGGATGTTTGGGGTACGCCTGGTCATTATGGTTAAGGCTTTTTCTTGCTGCTGTTTACATAACAATTGATGGCTGTCCAAGTCAACGAGAAATCCGGACTTTTCCACCCAATGATAATTTTCTGTCAAAATCTTCCAAAAGATTGCAAAACGTTTCTTTGCTTGCTATGATTCCCGCATGAGCACGGTTAATAACACTATCGATCGGTCCCAAATTGAAGCACTTGTCCGCGAGTCTCTGCGAGCACGCCTGGGCAATGCTGCTGATAAACTCTACAAGCCCCAGTCCCACAACGGTGGCCCAAACCCGCTGGTGGTCAACGTCTCGGCCCGTCATATTCATGTGACGCAGGAAGACCTTGAAAAGCTCTTCGGCCCGGGCGCTCAACTGACCAAACTCAAGGACCTGTATCAGGAAGGCGAATTTGCCTCCGAGCAGCAGGTCAACATCATCGGTCCCCGCAACCGTATGATTCCCAATGTCCGAATCCTCGGACCCACCCGCAGCTACACCCAGGTTGAACTGTCCTACACCGATGGCATGTACCTGGGCATCAAGCTCCCGCTCAAGACTTCCGGCGATCATGAAGGCACCGCAGGTTGCTCACTCGTCGGACCCTACGGCTCGGTCACACTTCAGCAAGGTGTCATTCGTGCAGAACGTCACGTGCACATGCATCCTGACGATCTGGCACACTTTGGTGTCAAGGATGGCGATTACATGCAACTGAAAATCGATGGTCCGTGTGGCCTGGTGTTTGACAACATGCTGGTCCGCGAGCATCCCAAGGTCAAACTCGAAGTGCACATCGATACCGACGAAGGCAATGCCTGTGACCTGGGCTCTGCCACGCGGATGGAACTTCTCAAAAAGTAAACAACATTAAACCGCTTGCGGTTTAGCGTTCCCTCTAACCTTAAAAACACGTTTATTACCGAGAGTTTTTCAGCACGTTCGCTTGAAAGACGTCCATGCCAGGCTCGGTAATCAGGAGAAATAAAATGGCACAACAAGCAATCGGAATGGTCGAAACCAAGGGTTTAGTCTCCTTGATCGAAGCCAGTGACGCCATGCTCAAAGCCGCCAATGTCCAGTTTGTCGGCTGGGACAAGGTCGGCAGCGGTCTGGTCACGGGCTTTGTCACAGGTGATGTTGCAGCAGTCAAGGCAGCCGTCGAAGCCGGCGCAGCCGCAGCAGGTCGCGTTGGCGACGTCGTTGGCGTTCACGTCATCGCACGCCCGCACGACGAACTGCCTGCCGTGCTCCCCAAGCCCAAGAAGTCCGCCAAGTAAAACCGCTTGCGGTTTAGCGCATCAGCGACACGCAGTGTCGCAGCTATTTCCAAACAGACATTAACTCAAAAAATCGCATCCCAAGAGATGCCTTAGGAGAATTTGCCATGGACGCACTTGGCATGATTGAAACTCGTGGCCAGACCCCGCTGGTCGAAGCAACCGACGCCATGCTCAAAGCAGCCAACGTCGTACTCGTCAAGACAGTTCCCATCGGCGGTGCCTATGTCACTGTCATGGTCAAAGGTGATGTCGGTAGCGTCAAGGCTGCCGTAGACGCCGGTGCCGAAGCCGCCGCCCGAGTTGGCGAACTGGTTTCGGCTCATGTGATCGCTCGCCCGCACGATTCGCTCGTTGACGGCTTTTGATCACTTTTGAAAAGTCGCCCCAAAGTCTCAATTTGAGGTTTTGTACCTCTAATGAACTCTTTTTTACCCTTTTTTGGAACCAGAAACACCCATGTTGATTCTCGTTGCCAATCTCGGTTCGACCAGCTTCAAGTACAAGCTCTATGACCTTGTACCCGGCGATCATGAAACCGCTCTCGCTGAGGGCGCGGCTGATCGTTTGGGACTCGGCGCGAGCAACTGGTCGATCAAGACGGACAACGATTCAAGCAAAGGTGTTGTCGACCTGGCCGACCATGCTCAAGCCATCGACTTTCATTTCAAGGAACTGATAAACCTTGGCGTGATTGATTCGATTGACGCGGTTGATGCCATCGGTTTCAAAGCGGTTCACGGCGGCCCGATCAGTGGCGCGGTGAAAGTGGATGATCAGGTGATCGACACCATGCAGGACTTTGCAGATGTCGCACCCGCTCATAACCCACCGTACATCGCTGCCATGAAAGCCTTCGCCAAACAGTTGCCATCGATCCCGCAGGTGGCTGCGTTTGAAACGGCTTTCCACCAGTCGATTCCAATGTCTCGTCAGGTCTACGGCATTCCTTACGAATGGACGACTGACCTGGGTATCCGACGTTACGGTTTTCATGGTGCATCGCATCGCTACATTGCCACACGTATGCCACAACTTGATAGCAACATCGCCAAAGTGATTAACTGTCACCTGGGTGGTAGCTGTTCGATTTGTGCTATCGAAAATGGCAAGAGCGTTGCCAACAGCTTCGGCATGACGGCCCAGTCGGGCACGTTCCATGCTTCACGCGTTGGTGACTTTGATGCCTTTGCATTGATGAAACTACTCACGCCGGAGTCAGGGTTGGACCTTGAGACGATTTGGAAGAAGCTGGGTAAGGAGTCGGGCTTGCTTGGGATCAGTGGGGTAAGCAGTGACATGCGTGAAGTCATCGAAGCAGCCGATGCCGGCAATGACCGGGCGAAGCTTGCCTTCGATGCGTTCGTCGAAACCTGTCGGCACTATGTCGGGTCCTACCTGGCGGTTCTCAACGGTGCTGACGCACTGGTCTTTACCGGTGGTATCGGCCAACACAGCAAAGTCCTTCGCAAAGCCGTTTGCGCCAACCTCGATTTTGCAGGCATCAAACTTGATGTCGATAAAAACGAATCGGCTAACGGCAACGAAGAGACAGCGATTCACGCAGCGGATAGCAAAACACAGATTTGGGTCGTCCCAACCAATGAAGAACTCATCGTCGCTCGTCAGACATTTGATGTCTTAAACGAAGCGTGAAAAACAGAACGAATAACCATGCGAAACCACATGGACAACAATACGTCCCCATGAATCTCAGGGTGGCCTGGCAGAACGCTTAAGGGTTTTCATCCTTTTGGCCTTAGGCCCTCGTCAGGTCATTCTGAGGTTCGGGTTTTCGCAGGATAACTTTAAACCAACAACCAACCAACAAGCTCTAAAACAGCAGGAGTCAAACAATGTCTCAACAAGCACTCGGCATGATCGAAACCAAGG
>JBICHS010000447.1:0-4467 GCA_043101135.1 Phycisphaeraceae bacterium JB051 | reverse complement strand
AACGCCAAAGATGCTGTTCACCTGGCTGCTTTTGCAGCGCAAAATGATATGCGTGGCATTGAGTCCTTTATCGCTGATCCGCCTGAAGGTGATCAGATTATCGATGTTCGCACACAAGCCGAATGGGATGCAGGCCATTTGCCCAATGCCGTGCATATGCCGTTGCATGAAATCCGCGATCGCGTCACTGAGCTTGATGCGTCCATGCCGACCACTGTTGTCTGCCGCGGCGGTCAACGTGCGTACTATGCCTCTCGTATTCTGCGTCAGAACGGATTCAAACAAATTAAAACCATGTCCGGTGGCATGATGATGCGACCGCATCAGGAAAAGAAACGTCAAATACAGGAACAAGTCAAATGACACTGTCACTGATCTCCCCTTCAGATTTTCATCAGCTTTCACAAAATCAGCAGACCGTTTTGCTGGATGTCCGTACGCCTGTTGAGTATTCACAGGTGCACGCACAACAGGCAGTACTCGAGCCATTGGATCAGCTTGATCCTCAAAAGACAGCTGCCAAACATGGTCTCACCAAGCAGGATAATGTCTATGTGATCTGCAAGTCGGGGGGTCGCGCCAAGACCGCAGGTCAGAAGTTCATCGCTGCTGGTTTTCAAAACGTGATCTCCGTGGAGGGCGGCACTGATGCATGGGTTGCAGCCAATCTGCCAGTCGTCCGCTCTGCATCCAAAACCTTACCCTTGCAGCAACAGGTATTCATTGTTGTGAGCATGATGATTCTCAGCGGCGTCATACTGGGGCATTTTGTTCATCCTGCATGGCTGTTACTCGCTGGATTCGCAGGATGCGGCCTGCTTCTTGCAGGTCTCACTGGATTTTGCGGGATGGCGTTGATACTTGCAAAGATGCCATGGAATCAGGTCAAGTTCAAAGATCAAACGGTTACCAGTTGCGCTATTGATCCTGGTAAAGGTGGTAAGTCCTGCGGCTGTGAGCGTTGATCGCACGGTTTTGCACTTGGATGACTTGCCGGTGGTCGGTATCATGGTTCTGTTATGACCACGATAGCACAACCGCAAACAACACCGATTCTTGCCAATCTTATGGATTGGATGCAATCGCAAACACAATTGCTTTTGAGTTTCGAAGATCTCTCCGGCATCACCTATGACTACAAACAACTGCAATTACCAGAAAGGCTGCGACGTCATGTCCGGCCTTTCTGTGATTATGCCAAGCATCACATCAAGGGAACACATCAATGCCCGTTAAGTAAGTCGCTGGCCAATCAGGTGGCAGTCAAATCCGAAATGCAAAGTCACGTTGGCTGTTGTTACCTTGGACTGACTGACATCTTTAAGGCATTGCGATTTGAGAACCGTGTCATGGGTGTGTTTTATTTTGGCTCAGTGATTCGTAAAGGTCAGGTGGATCAGGCTCGTGAACAAATTCGTCAATTTACGCCCAATCAACCCAAGGTTCGTGCAGCTTTATTCAGACGATTAAACCAGGTGCCCATTCTCAGTCATGCACAGATCAAAGTCGCTATCAGACAATTGGGCGATTTGATTGAAACGGTCGAATTGATTCTCCAGGGGCTTGGCATACCCTCTGGACTTTATGAAACGCATGCAAGTAACCGCACGGCCGAAGAACATGTTCGAATCATGCACCCGTTGGTACACCGGGCGATTCGCATGATTCGCGAACAGCATCACAAGCCGTTGAATCTCGCGATGATTGCTCAGTCACAACGCTGTCACCCCGGTTATCTGAGTCGTCTGTTTCGGCAGCAGGTTGGTATGCCGATGGCAGACTATCTCAGACGGGTTCGTATTGATCATGCCTGTCGTTTGCTGCGTCTTGGTCGAATGGATGTCACGGCGGTAGGGCTTGAAGTCGGGTATGAAGACAAAAGCAATTTCGGCAGGGCGTTTCGCAAAGTCATGTCCATGTCTCCTGGCGCGTATCAGGCGTCCTGTTTAAATAACAGTCGGGTTCTAAAATGACCACGAGGCGGGTATGAATTGCCTACCTGCTTATTTTGCCGTGGTCTATACTTTGAGCATGAATAATCCCAACCCATCATCGTTTCTCAATGAGATTGCCAAGCCGACTCCGATTGCAGAGGAAGCTGATATTGTTGTCTGTGGCGGTGGTCCCGCCGGTGTGGCTGCTGCCTTGGGTGCTGCTCGCATGCAGGCGCAACTTGGCCAAACTCCCAATGTCCGACTGCTTGAAGTTCATGGGCAACTTGGCGGTGTCTGGACAACTGGTTTACTCAGTTGGATTATTGACGCGGGTAACAAGCATGGCGTGATGTCGGAGTTGCTTGAGAAGATCAATGCCATGCGTGCTCAGATGGGTGAACAACCGCCGGTGAAGACGGGCTGTCCCTATGACGTTGAACAGATGAAATTGTTGCTCGAACAGATGTGCGTTAAAGCTGGCGTGAAGGTGCTGCTTCACACGCGCGTGGTCGGTGCCCATGTTGATGATCAGAAAAAACTCACGCATGTGCTTGTTGAAAACAAGTCCGGACGCCAGGCCATTGCTGGCAAGGTGTTCATTGACTGCACAGGTGATGGTGATCTTGCTGCCCAAGCCGGTTGTACCTGTGAATATGGTCGCCCTGATCCAGATGACCCGACGAAGATTCAAACTCAGCCGTTTTCCATGCTTTGTCTGTTGACCGGGTTGGAACGTGACCAGTCCAAGCCTTATCACGACCGTGAACTTTATGACTGGGGAACGCCCAAGGAGAACCTGCGTGCTGCGATGCGTGCAGGTGGTGCTGACCCGTCCTATGGCAAGCCGACCTTGTTTGAGATTTACCCGGATCTGTTCACGATGATGGCTAACCATGAGTATGGCTTTAGTGGTCTGAATGCACAGGATATTTCTGATGCCACCATTCAAAGTCGCAAGGAAGTGCATGACATGATTGCAGCGCTGCGCAAGCAAGGCGGTTGCTGGTCGAAGATTCGCGTTGTCGCAACGGCATCGCAAATTGGGGTCCGTGAAAGTCGCAGACCTCTGGGTGTCTATACGGTGACTTTGGAGGATATGGTTGAAGGACGTAGGTTTGAGGATGCAGTCTGCCGCTGTACTTTTGGCATTGATGTTCATGCGACGCGCAAGACCAATGCGGGGGGTGGGATCGAAGACAAACCGGTTGGCAAGACGCAGCCTTACGACATCCCATATCGCGCGCTGGTTTCCGCTGAAGTGGATGGCTTACTCTTTGCAGGTCGTTGTATCAGCGGTGATTTCTTTGCACACTCCAGTTACCGCGTCACAGGTAACAGTGTTGCATTAGGTGAAGGTGCCGGTGCCGCTGCAGCCGTTGCGATCAAGGAGCAAACCCAACTCGCAGCGCTTGCATATGGTGATGCCGTTTTCCCCGAACTCGAAAAAATGTGGGGGCTCAAACAAGTCTAACGGGCAGGTGAGACAGTCGAAGCATGCGGGTTTAGCAGCATGATGGCTATGGCAATCACGTAACAGGTCAGGCCAAGCAGTAACACGAACACCGCCTTCTGATAGTAGCGCATCTTCCGATCACGATAGGCCAGTGAACTACGGATCAACTGCGGCAGGTCACTTTCAGGTGGTTGTTGTGTGATCCAATGCAGCTTCATCACGCCACCGACAACCAATCCTGCAGCAAGCAGGGTGATCCCGACGCCCGAGACGATGAGGATTTGTGCGATCCGGTTGGTCCCTGCAATGATGCGTCCTGAAAAGCCTGTGACGGTGATGACAATGCCACATAAGCCAAGGAGCATTTGAGCTCGTTGGGTGAGTGTGTGTAGTTGTCGCTCAACAAGATTCAGCGCATCCAGCGGATCGTCTTTGCCATAGACGGACATGATGCGATTGTATTCCTGCTCAGGTGTAAGTTTGTTCATGAGATCTGTATTTTAGAGACAAACGGACGATTAACCAAAGACAAAACCAAGGCCCTGTGCGATCACCGTCGGGATGGTGATGATGGCGACGATGCTGGTTGCAAATACCACACGCAGCGCCACCGCCGTATCGCCGCCGTAATGCTTGGCAAGGACGATTGGGAAGACGGCGCAGGGCATGGCTGCCTGGATCACCATCACCGTTTTGAGTTCCTTCAAACCAAAACCATCAAACGCATGGGGCAGCCAGGAAGCCACAAGAATGAACAAGACCGGTAGCGCGAGCAGTCGCAATGCGATGCCTGCAACCGCGGATTGCCAGCTCGTGAGAAGTTGCGATCGGGCTTGGGCGAACTGGTCGGCCATTGTCGCTCCCACCATGATCAGCCCCATTGGGATCGTCGCCTGTGCCAGGAGTTTGATTGGCATGCTCAGAAATGACAGGTCCACCCCAATTGTTTCAGGGACGACTTCATGCAAGCGAAACTGGTTGACCAACAATGAAAACAGGATTGCAAAAAACGGCGGGTTCAATGCACGTTTCCAGCTGTTGCGATCCAGCTTGCCCTGAAGCACCAGCAGCCCCACCGTC
>JBICHS010000446.1:0-2857 GCA_043101135.1 Phycisphaeraceae bacterium JB051 | reverse complement strand
GAACTCGGACGTGGTGGTGGACCTGAAACAAGGTGATCTGCAGATTCTTCAGAAACATCGCGAAGATTGGCGTGTCCACCTTATCGACACCGGATTGCATACGCTTACCGGCGGACGTCTCAAACAGATGCTCCCGCATCTAGGCGATGAGACTTTCATGCTCACTTATGGCGATGGCGTCTGCAATGTGAACCTGCATGATTTACTCGCTTACCACAATCAAAAGCAAGCCTTGGCAACGGTCACGGCGGTGCGCCCTTCCGCACGTTTTGGCAATCTGGTATTGGATGATGATCGTGTCGTCAGTTTTACTGAAAAGAACCAGGCCGGTGCAGGCAGGATCAACGGGGGGTTTATCATGATGCAACCTCAGATCGCTCAATACCTGCCTGAGGATGATGTTTCTCTGGAACAATATACGCTTGAGGCAATTGCGGCTGATGGTAAACTGGCCGCCTTTCGTCATGATGGTTTCTGGCAATGCATGGATACCAAACGTGAAGTGGATCTGCTTAACCGACTATGGGAGCAGCCTGATTGTCCCTGGAGGAACTGGTGTGAGTGAAGCAAAGGCATTCTGGCTTGATCAACCGGTTTTCGTCACCGGTGCAACAGGTATGCTCGGCGGCTGGCTGGTTCGTCGGCTACTGGAACATGGTGCGCAGGTGACCTGTCTGGTTCGCGATCATGTCCCCCGTTCCATGCTCCTGGGTGAAGAACTGATCAACAAAGTCAACGTGGTCTATGGTGATATCAACGATCAGCTTTTGCTTGAACGTGCCTTTGGCGAATATGAGATTCAGACGGTTCTTCACCTGGCGGCTCAGACCATAGTCGGTGTTGCCAACCGGAATCCGGTCTCAACGTTTGAATCCAATATCATAGGCACATGGACCGTTCTCGAAGCTGTCAGACGCTCGCCCAAAATCAAGGCAGTGGTACTGGCCTCATCAGACAAAGCATATGGCGAACAGCCTCAACTGCCCTACTCTGAAGCCATGCCTCTGCAGGGCAAACATCCATACGATGTCTCCAAGAGTTGCAGTGATCTGATCGGTCAAGCCTATGCGACGACCTACGACATCCCGGTCGCCATCACGCGTTGCGGGAATTTCTACGGTGGTGGTGATCTGAATTTCAATCGCGTCATCCCCGGCACGATTCGCTCAATTATTCGTGGTATCCGCCCTGAAATCCGTAGTGATGGTTCACCCATTCGTGACTATCTCTATGTTGAAGACGGTGCAGCGGCCTACATGGATTTAGCCATGCAGCTCACGCAACGTAAGGCGTTACGCGGTAAGGCCTACAACTTCTCAACCGAACATCCGATGTCAGTTACGCAGATTGTTCAGCAGGTTCTCAAAGTCATGAATAGTGATCTTGAACCTGTGATCATGAATCAAGCACACCATGAAATTCAGGCACAGTACCTTGATGCAACCTTGGCTAAGGCCGAACTGGACTGGGAGCCACGGTTTAGTCTTGATCAAGGATTGTCAGAAACCGTCCGCTGGTATCAACAATTTTTCGAGTCCCAAATATGAGTGATACCCCGCACTGCTGCAGAATCTGTGGCAACTCTGAAACACGCCCCGTGCTGCATCTTGGCAAAACGCCGCTTGCCAATGCGCTACTCAAAGATTCGCAGCTCAATCAACCCGAGCCACGCTATGATTTAAATCTTGTGTTCTGCCCGCAATGTGCGTTGGTGCAAATTGATCTGACGGTCCCACCAGAAGCCTTGTTTTCAGATTACCCCTATTTTTCCTCATTCAGTGACACCATGGTCAACCACGCACGCCAATTGGCCATGTCGATGATTGACAGGAAAAAACTTGATGCCAACTCACTGGTGATTGAACCGGCTTCCAACGATGGCTACCTGCTGCAGCATTACAAACAAGCTGGTGTCAATGTCCTGGGGATTGAGCCTGCAACCAATATTGCCAAGGTCGCCAACGAGAAAAACATCACAACACGCAATGACTTTTTCACATGTGAACTGGCCAGCGAATTGGCAAGCCAGGGCGTCAAGGCTGACGTGATCCATGCCCATAATGTCATGGCACATGTCGCGGACCTCAACGGTTTTGTTCAAGGGGTGGCAACACTGCTCAAATCCGATGGCACGTTCATTCTCGAAGCGCCTTACGTTCGAGACATGATTGATCATGTCGAGTTCGACACCATCTATCATGAACATCTTTGCTACTTCTCACTCACGGCCTTAAAGACACTGTTTGAGAATCACGGTTTATACATTGTACACGTCGAACACGTGCCGATTCATGGTGGGACCATCCAGGTTCATACGTCGCTGCAGAATCTGCCTGACCAGACGGTATCTCAGATGCTCGATGATGAAAAAGCCTGTGGCATGGATACGTTTGATTACTACAGCGCGTTTGCAGACAAGGTTGAAAATCTCAAGGAACAACTCATTCTGATTCTTGAGAAGTATAAATCACAAGGTGCGAGCATTGCTGCATACGGCGCATCTGCCAAAGGCTCAACACTGCTGAATTACACAGGCGTCGGTAAGCAATATCTTGATTTTGTTGTCGATCGCTCCACGCATAAGCAAGGCCAATTTACACCGGGAACCCACCTGCCGATTCTCCCCACCGATGCGCTTTTAGAACGCAAGCCGGACTATGTGCTGTTGCTGACTTGGAACTTTGCAGATGAAATACTCGCTCAGCAAAAGGCGTTTTGTGATCAGGGTGGTCGATTTATCGTGCCAGTACCAACACCGCATCTGGCGTGATATCGAGTGACTGGCGGGGATACGCATGCAACGATTGCTCATTACAGGTGCCTCAGGATTCATTGGCAAGCATGTGTTGGAACAACT
>JBICHS010000445.1:0-3084 GCA_043101135.1 Phycisphaeraceae bacterium JB051 | reverse complement strand
GAGTTCACCCGCGATGACAAAGCCCAGGCAGGTTCACTGGAACTCAAGGCGGACTGATCACTGACACTGCGAAGTCGAAAGTCTTGACTAAAAGTAGCTGTCATGTGATCATTGACCTCAACTTCCATTGAACACCGGGATTGATCATGACCACTGACACAGCCCAAATCCTACCGCAGCCTCAACTCAAAAGCATGAACATCCCGGGCGCGATTGTCGGCCTTGCGTCGGTGATCTGCACGTTTACATTCATGATCGTATTGATGCTGTGCATCTTTGCCAGAGAGCATGTGATGGTCGCTGCCTACATCGCAGCCGCCTTGGGACTCATGGGCGTCTGCCTGGGCAGCATGCTGGTGAAGATCAGCTCACACCAACATTCACGCTCGTAAGACTTCTTTGAAATCAGACCATAAAAAAAACACCGTGCGGGATCAGTCGCACGGTGTTTTGCTTTTGGCTTGCGGAATGGAATGAAGCCAATGTGTTGTTGCGTCATAAGCAGATCATTGTCCAAGTGGCAAAGCGGTAAACTGACTGGCAGTTTCAGCGACACGTCTCCCGGAAATGTCGCAGCTATTTTCAACTTGGATGATTAGGTTGACGCGATTCGCGGCTCAGAACTGGGCTGCGTCGTCGTTACCGCCTGCATTGTTCTCTTCGAGCATCTTGCGGAGGTAGTTGTTTTCACGACGGGTGGCTTCGAGGTCGAAGACCAGGTACTTGATCGACAGACGCAGATAGTCCAGAGACTCCTGCAGATCACTGACGGTCTTGCGCAGCTTCTGATGACGTTCCTGCGTCTTCTCAGCGAGCTTGGTAAGGCGTTCGCGTTCGGCGACGGGCAAGGTTGAAATTTCTCCCATCAACTCTGCCAACTTTTCCTGAAACTTCTGTTCTTCCATGGCGTTACTTTTCCCTTCGGGCAACAAATCGCTTTCTCTTATCGGTCACAACGTCGTCTCAAAACGTTGTTCGCGTCCTCATTGGTTTTGAATATATCACAAGAAATCTGCCATGCTGCATAAATGTCGAAAAGAGTTGTTAAATATCTTTATCTAACTGCAAAACAACACGTTGCGAATTCATGTTTTTTGATCAGCTCAATGCAGGACAGGGCCGGTTATAACGATTGGTGTCCACAGACCACATGCCACGTGCCCCTCAAACCACATGTCGTTTGGGGATAACACGTTGATATGTCTAACTCATTTGGCAGGATCGTGCGGATGCGGGCGTGATGAACGCCGGATTGAGCGTTGCCATTCCTGGTGTAGGGGATGGAGGGGCCTGTGAAATGTGTTGACTCACAGTACAAGGGTAAAAAAAAAAGCGTCCGTCAGATCTGTCTGACGGACGCTTGGGGGGTGTTTATTTAGTTGTCATGTTCCGACCTTGCGGTCGGCCTTGGAAGGCTTGGCTTACTGGGCCTGACCTTCTTCGGTGGCTGCTTCTTCGGTCTGGGCAACTTCCGTCTGGATGGCTTCGAGAAGCTGGTTGACGGTAAGTGTGCCGGGCGTGATGTTGGAAAGCAGGTTTTCAAGTGCGATCTTCAATTCACGCGGGGTAAGGCCCAGGTTCTTGATTTCGTCGACAAGATTGTCGAGCTGAATCATGATGGCTGAAGCTTCATCGCCGTAGGCATCGATCATGCTGCGGATATCAGCTGAGCTTGAACCGGTGGTAACGGTCTGGGTTGCAGCCGAGAGCACTTCACGGATGTGATCGGTTTGATCAACACGCGTGGCCATGCCGGTTTCCGGATCGATTTCGCCTTCGACATAGAAGAGACTGCCGTGAGCCTTAAGGACACTGCTGGCCTGTTCAAGCGGCAGACGACCGGCATTGACCGAGACGTCCGAAGCATCGAGCGTCGAGGGCATGTCGTTGAACCACGCGTGATCGCCGGCGATACCGCGGAGTTCTTCGTCGGTCGGCATGTTGACGCCGATTCCCAAAGCTTCTTCGAGTTCGCTTGCCTGTGCGGGGCTCACGAGCGGGAAGTTGTCGACCGCTTCGAAGATTTCTTCGTGCGGGCGACGGAAGCGGATCTGATCGTTGAGATCATATGGGAAGGACAGTGCCGGTTCGGCGACGGTGACACCCTGTGCACGCAGGTCAAGGATGTGGTAGTCCAGCGGGCTGGTCGCACTATCGATGCCGGCGGTGAAGACCGGGTTATCGAAGCCGTCGACCAGGTAGCGGACGATGTAGCCGAAGTCGGAGTGAATCAACGTGGTGAAGTATTCGCCGGTGGGCAGTGAGAACTGCGGGTCGACGTTACCGTTACCGGTGATTTCTGCCGGGGTGATGCCTTCGGTGCGACGCCAGTCGATCGAGCCGTTGACGACGATGTCCAGACCCTGGTCGAAGACCCAGTCCTGTTCGTCGTAGGTACCGCTGCTGGTGTTGTCACGGCTGTTGAGCATGTTTTCAGGCATGCGGGCAGCCAGGTTAACGAAGCGGACTTCAGACCACTGACCGTTGTCCAGCAGGTCGCCGTTGAAGTCACCCTGGATCAGGAAGTCACCATCAATGGTCAGGTCGGAAAGAACGATCTGGCCACCGTTGAGGTTGAAGGTCAGGCCGCCATCGCCAAGGGCATCGTTGACCGTCGGACGACCGATGTCGGTCGAGGTGGCCGAAGAGATGGACTTGTCGAAGCTGCTGACCGAGCCGAGCACGGTGAACTTCTCACGGGCACCCATATTGAACTCAGCCGTGCTGGTCGACGGATCCGCATCGGTATCTTCACGACCCACAAGGTTGATGTTCAAGGTACCTGTCTTGGTGGAGATGATCGAAGCCATGCCGGGCATGGTGCGACCATTGACCGAGTCAGGACGGGTGGTCAGGGTGTTGAGATTGATCTGACCCGCCAGACCGATGTTGGCATCGGTGACGGAAGTGTCAAGCGGGCCAACCTGAGCGGTCGGGGCGTTACCACCGTTGGCTGACAGATCACCGTTGATGATCAGCAGGCCAGCCGGCAGAGCGTAGTACTGGCTACCGGAGGAGTTTTCCTCTTCCAGACCAGCAGCAGCCTGCAGGGTGATGGTGCCACCGTTACCGCCAGTGGAGTCC
>JBICHS010000444.1:0-8807 GCA_043101135.1 Phycisphaeraceae bacterium JB051 | reverse complement strand
ATGGGCGGGACGAGCACGGATGTGAGTCGTTACGATGGGCGTTATGAATACGAATATTCCGGGCAGATTGATGACATCCGCGTGGTCACGCCGATGCTTGCTATTCACACCGTCGCTGCAGGCGGGGGCTCGATCTGTGACTTTGACGGTCAACGCCTCACGGTTGGTCCAGAGAGTGCTGGCGCCGATCCCGGCCCGGCTTGTTATGGCAAAGACGGGCCACTGGCGATCACGGACATCAACCTTTTCAATGGCAAGATTGATCCAGCGCGTTTCCCCTTCGAGCTTGATGTTTATGCAGTCAAACGCCGCTTAACCCAACTTGCCAAGCGCATGGATCAAAACCTGTCACTGCATCAAATCGCTGACGGTTTTACGCGTGTTGCTAACCTCAAAATGGCGTCAGCCATCAAGCGTATCAGTACCGCCCGTGGCTATAACCCTGCCGATCACGTGCTCGTTGCCTTTGGGGGTGCCGCTGCCCAACATGCCTGCGCCATCGCCAGATCCCTGAAAATGCAGCATATTCTGCTTCACCCGCTTGCAGGTGTTCTCAGTGCGCACGGCATCAGCATGGCGGACGTCAAGCGTTTTGCTGAAAAGACCATCCTCAAAAAACTCGATGAGCAAACACTCAACGACCTGCAACCCACCTGCGAGCAATTGGCAAACGATCTGCGAAAACAGGTCCAACTGGAAGGTGTCACAGCAGAGCACATCGATCCGTCCATGATGCTTCTGGACCTGCGCTATGTCGGCGAGCAAACGCCCATCACCATCGCCCAACCCGACGATGGCAACTGGGCTGCTGCGTTTGAGAAAATGCATCAGCAGCTTTACGGCCATGCTCATACCGACCGAGATATTCAAATCCTCACCCTACGGCTTGAAGTCACCGGCCACATGCCCAAACCTGACTCACCAAGCCAACCTGTCACGCCTCGTCAAGCCAAACCGGCCTCGCAAACCACGGTGTACTTCGATGCCCAGCCGCATCAGGCAGACTGCTATGAACGTGAGCATTTATCACCCGGTGATGAGCTGCAAGGCCCGGCGGTGATTTACGAAGACCTGAGCACGATCGTGGTTGATCCGGGTTGGTCTGCCAAGGTCACTGAGCATTTTGATTTGCTGTTAACCGACCATGCCAAGCCCGATGATCATGCTGCAATGGACACAGCCTGTGACCCGATTCGCCTGGAGTTATTCAACAATCACTTCACGCACATCGCAACCCAAATGGGCTTGACCTTGCAGCGGACATCCCTGTCGGTGAACGTCAAAGAACGATTGGATTTTTCCTGCGCGATTCTGGATCGCCACGGTGAGTTAGTGGTTAATGCCCCGCATATCCCGGTGCATCTTGGCGCGATGGGTGCGACGGTCAAAGGCCTGCTCAAACATGTCAGTGATATCCGCCCCGGCGATGCGTATCTGTCGAACAACCCGGACATGGGTGGGTCGCACTTGCCGGACCTGACGGTGATCACGCCGGTGTTTGATGACGCTGGTGAGCAGTTACAGTTCTTCACCGCCAGCCGGGCGCATCACGCTGAGATTGGCGGTGCTCGCCCGGGCTCGACATTCCCCTTTGCCAAAAACCTCGCGGAAGAAGGCGTTGTTTTCAGTAATCTCCGACTGGCGCGTGATGGGCATTTTGACGAAGCAGCCTTGCGATCCGCGTTGACTTCAGGCCCCTACCCATCACGTGCACCGCAGGAAAACATTGCGGACATCCGCGCTGCCATGGCAGCCAACACCGTCGGCATGCGTGAACTCAAAAGCCTCATCACCCAACAGACCTGGCCTCTTGTCAAGGCTTACATGCAGCACATCCGTGACGCTGCTTCACGCCAATGTCGTAACGCCATCGAAGCCATCCATGACGGGCAATATCACTTTGCTGACGCACTGGATGATGGCAGTTCCCTGCAGATGACCATCACCATTAATGAAGACCTGATGACCGTCGACTTCACAGGCACGGGCGATGTGAATCCCAATGCGTTTAACGCCAATCGCGCGATCGTGGAGTCTGCCATCCTCTATGGCATGCGATGCATCATCAATCAGGACATCCCGCTTAACGGTGGCGTCATGGAGCCGATCAATATCATCCTGCCAACCTGCATGCTCAACCCGCCAGCATGTGATGATCCACTAAAACATGCTGCCGTTGCTGCAGGGAATGTCGAGCTCTCCCAGCGTGTGGTCGATAAGTTCTTCGGCGCGATAAACATCATGGCAGGCTGTCAGGGCACGATGAACAATTTCATTTTCGGTGATGGGCAATTCGGATACTACGAAACCATCTGCGGCGGGGTTGGTGCGACGGCTAACTGTCATGGTGCTTCCGCGGTTCACTCGCACATGACCAACACACGCATGACCGATGTGGAAGTCTTCGAGACCCAATACCCCGCACGACTCCGACAGTTTGCCATCCGTCAAAATTCAGGTGGCAAAGGTCAACACAATGGTGGTGATGGCGTCATCCGCGAGATTGAATTTCTCAAAGACCTTGAGGTCTCCATGCTCACCCAACGTCGCACAAAACCACCCTTCGGACTTGATGGCGGAGAGCCTGGAAATGTCGGTAAAAACCAGCTCAAACGCGTGGGCGATGAGAAGATCACCGACCTTGGGGCACTGGTACAAATTGCCGTCAAGGCCCATGATGTGTTGACAATTCAGACGCCCGGTGGTGGTGGCTTTGGCAAAGGTGACTGAACCGGTCACGGGTCTGCGATACAATGTCAACGACCTTTTCCAAACCTAGGGGTGATTCAACAAGATGCCAACGCAACGCGTTTATCTGGATTGGCAAGATGCCGCCTTACCTGCTGCTGCACAGTGGTTGCTTGAACAGGAATTGGTCGAGGATCAGTTGATCGTGGTCCCAGGTTCACGTGCCGGCCGTCGCCTCATGGAGCTGCTGCTTGAAAAGGCCCACGGCAGTCTCGTCGATCCCCCCACCATCACCACCATCGGCTCGATCGCTGAAAAACTCATAACCGATTTACCGCCCATCACCTGCCCCTCTGCCCTGCAGCTCACGCTTATTCACGCTGCCCAGCAGGTCGATCCTGAACAACTCAAACAACTCACGCCCAACATCCCCGACCACTCCCAGACGCTTGCGTGGATGTCATTGATCCAGCCCATCGAACGCCTGTTTAACATGCTTGGCTCAGCGGGTCTGATCCCCGGTGATGTCATGCAGCAGAGCACCGATTGGCCGGACTTTGCGCAGCATCAACGTTGGGAAACAGTCACACATATTCATCAGCAGTATGTCCAATTGCTTGAGCAGTTGAACCTGCATGACCTGAACCTGGAGCGTATCAAAGCCCTTGAAGAAAACCGCGTTGACTACACCGGCCCGATCACACTCATCGGCACGGTCGATATCAACCAACTCACATGCAACATGCTCGATCAGGTCACCGGGCCAATCACCGCACTGATCCATGCACCCCAATCACATGCCAATCATTTTGGCGATTACGGGCAGCTTGATACGCAACACTGGCATCAGGCGCCTCTGGATATCCCACACAAACAGCGCATCGTCACCCATCAGCCTGCGGATCAGGTCGCAGCCATGCTCAGTGATTTACAATCGCTCAGTGCAGAACAAACCCTGAGCAATGACCAGTTGACCATCGGTGTTGCTGATGAGCAGCTCGGTGCGATGGTGGAACAACTCACCGAAAAATCAGGCCTCAAATCACGTTGGCATCAACAACGCGAGATCATGTTTTCCCGACCGGTGACATTGCTTGCTGCCATCACGCAATATGCCCGCACCAACCAGACTGTTGACCTCACCAGCCTGCTGCGACACCCGGATATGCAGCAGTTTCTGTATCAGCAATTGCCCGATCTGGATCACACCGAACTCGATGTTTACATGATCGAGCATCTGCAAAACCAGATCACCCAGACCAGCCCCGGCATCGAGCCCAAGCATGGCATGCTCCTTGAAGTGAGTAACCGCATAAGCGAACTGATCAAAACGCATCTGTCAGGCAAAACAAGCTTATCCCAATGGGCGCAGCGTTTCAGTGATCTGCTTTCTGAAATTTATGCCAGCCATCAACTCAAACCGCACACGCCTGAAGACGCCATTCTCATTGAGCCTTTGACGCACATCGCGCGTGTGCTGCGTGAATGGTTCAGCGTGTCATCCGCAGTCGATCAGTTGGCTGAGAAACTGGACTTGCAGCAGGCAGCAGAGCTAATGCGTGGTGAAATTGCCAACACGCCCCTGCCATCTCCCGGCGATGGTTCGGTAGTGGAAATTCTGGGTTGGCTGGAACTTCATCTGGATGATGCGCCGCATCTCTATGTGCTTAACTTCAATGAAGGCTTTGTCCCCGGTGATGTGAAAATCGATCCTTTTTTACCTGACAGTGTCTGTGAAAAGTTGGGTTTGACCTGTGACAAATCACGCTTGGCTCGTGACCGGTACATGCTCGAAGCCATCATGCATAGCCGCAAGCATCTGCGTCTGATCGCGGGCAAAGTGAACCTGCGTAACGAGCCGATGCTCCCCAGTCGCTTAATGCTTCAATGTTCCGATGCGCGGTTGGCTCAGACGGTGATTGATTATTTCCAATCCCCCCCGCGGTTTGATGCGCCACTTTTACCCAGCAGGGATCAGTCAGACTTTTTGTTGCATCGCCCCATCCCACCGGAAAAACCCATCAACCAATTACCGGTCACGGCGTTCAAGGATTACATCCAGTGCCCTTATCGCTTCTACCTCAAACACGTTCGCAAACTCCGCACGCATGAAGAATATGTCCCCGAGCTTTCGACCATGGCCATCGGGAACCTGGCGCATCACATCTTTGAGACCTTTGGCAAAAGCGATTGGATCGACTGCACGGACAACAAGGCGCTTGAGCAATATTTCTCGGAATTACTCAATAAATTCTGCGATCAACACTATGGAAAAAAACCTCTGCCAGCGGTCGTCATCCAACGCGAGCAACTGCGACTTCGCCTGTCAGTCTTTGCTCAGAAGCAGGCAAGGATGCGCAGCGAAGGCTGGAAAATCATCACCCCGCAGATTGAGTCCGAACACAAAGTCCAGCTCATGGTCAATGATGAGCCGTTCACGTTGGTCGGTCGCATCGACCGGATGGACCGCCATGAGATGACCGGCCAACTTCGCATCATGGATTACAAAACCAGCGAATCGAGCATTGATCCAGACAGCAAACACCGCCGCAAGGAGACCGACCAATCCAAGGCGTGGGTGGATTTACAACTGCCGCTTTACCGCATCCTCGCAGCCTCGGAGATTTACGATGACAAGGTTCAACTGGGCTATTGTCAATTGGGTAAGGATCTGAAAAAGATCGGCTTTGATCCAGCGGATTGGTCACTTGATGAAATGGATGATGCGATTGAAATTGCCAGGCAGATCATCCGTGATGTGCGTAACGGCGTCTTTTGGCCTCCCAACGATCCACCTGCTTATGAGGATGGTTTGGGCGGTATCTGCCAGGATGCTTACCCGTATCGTCGTCTTGAAACGTTGACTGCTCATAGCGCAGGAGGTGAGGCATGAGTACGCTCCCTGACCTGCCACATCTGATCATCCGCGCCTCTGCCGGGACGGGCAAGACCTATCAACTGACGCAGCAGTATTTGAAGATGGTCCATGATGCGGCTCCGCCTCAATCGATTCTCGCAACCACTTTCACGCGCAAGGCTGCAAACGAAATTCTCGAACGTGTCATTGAGACCGCAGCTGAAAATGCCCTTGAAAACAAGGCAAAAATCCCGTTTCTCAAATCACTGACAACCAACCTGCATCGGCTGATGATCAGCACGCTCGACAGTTTGTTTCAGAAAATGGGTCGCTGCTTTGCCATGGAATTGCAGCTTCCGTCCAACGCGCAGATTTTTGAATCCAACGACTTTGCAATGCTCAAGCTTCAGCAGCAGGCGATTGAACAGGTCTTAACTGCCAACGAACCGTTCGTGCTTCTGGACCTGATGCGCAGACTGTATCACAGCAATGCCGCAGGCGGTGGCAAGGTGGTCTCCATTCTCCAGAGCATCGTCAGTGATCTCTACGATGTCTACAAACTCGCACCCGACGAAGCGCAGTGGACGCACTACGATACACACGGCATGCTCGATGATGATGGGCTCAAACAACTGGCTCAAATCCACGCATCGCTCGAAGACGAACTGCCCAAGAAAAAGGATGGTAGCCCGCAGGTGGTTGCCTCCAAAGCATGGCTCAAGGATCAGGTGCTCATCGAGGAAAACAATTGGCGAGACTTCATCAAGAACGGTATCGCCAAAGCGCGATGTGAAGGTAAAGAGATTTTCAATCGTGCTCAGCTTTCCGAACCCGTGATCCGTACGTATGACCTGCTGATCCAGCATGCCCGTGGTGCGTTACTCGATGAACAGAAGCAGTTGAACCTGGCGCGATACACCGTTGCCAAACAGTATGCACAGGTGTTTGATCAATTGCGTCTCGATGCGCGGGCGCTGATGCACAGCGATATCCCACAGCGTTTGGAACAGGCGTTTTCCGACCCGGATGCAGCGTTTATATCCGACCTTGCCTACCGCATGGATCAGAAAATTGATCACATGATGCTCGATGAATTTCAGGATACCAGTCTGCAGCAATGGAACATTCTCCGCGAACAGGCGTTGGAAATCTGTTCGCATGTGGACCAATATGCAAGCCGTCGATTCTTCTGCGTCGGTGATATCAAGCAGGCAATTTATGGTTGGCGTGGTGGCTGTGCGGAGATTTTCAATCACATTGGTCAAGACCTGAATCTCCCCGATGCCGCGATGGTGTCGATGGATTTAAGCTATCGTTCCAGCCAGATTGTACTCGACACGGTGAACCTCACGTTCAATCAACTGTCGCAAAATGCAGGCCTTGGCAGTGACGAACTCGTCGAATGGTCAGACGATTGGCAAAAAGGTTTTGCGGATCACAAGGCTGCCCGCGACCTGCCTGGCTATGTTCATTTTCAAGTCACCGGCAATGTCGACTCTGATTCTGATGATCACCCCATGGACACCGAAGATGATCCGTCGATGGATGATCACACCATTGAAGTCTGCAACCACATTGCAGACCTGCATCACAAAGCTCCGCATCAAACCATCGGCGTTCTGGTCTGGAAAAATGCGGATGTCCAGAAATACATGACACGGCTGCGGACGTTGCATATTGATGTTGCTTCCGAAGGCGGGGTTTATCTGCATGATGATCCGGCAGTGTCGTGCATCCTTGCTGCCCTGTACATGGCAGACCGACCCGACAACTCCGCTGCAGCGTTTGAAGTGCTCAATTCACCGTTGGGTCAATACCTGGGCATGACCGGTTACACGCGCACCGACGTGAACCCCATCGCCTGGCAGATTCGCGTGCAGCTTGCAGGACTCGGTTACCCGCGACTCATCGGTCAATGGGCCAACTGGCTATCAGAACACGCTGACGCGCGTGGCAGTGAACGTCTGACCTTACTCGTCCAATTGGCAACGAACTTTGAAGCGTCCCAATCCGCAAGCCTCAAGCCTTCGGACTTTTCCAGTTATGTGCGTGCCAAGCAGGTCCCTATCAGCCAGCAATCGCCGGTGCAGGTGATGACAGTGCATAAGTCCAAGGGTTTGGAGTTTGATGCGGTGATTTTGCCGGTGCTCAGCAAACAGCTTGGGTACATGCATCAGAGCACGTGCTTCCTCACCCGCCCCACACCGACGGACCCCGTGGCGTTTGTGTATGCGTCAGGCTACAAGGAATTGCGTCAAACCTATGCTCCCCTGGTCCAAGCCCATGCACAGGAATGGCAGCGTCGGTTCAGTGATGACCTTTGCGGCCTGTATGTCGCAATGACCCGTGCCAAACATGCGATGTATCTTTTTGCCCAACCGCTGCAACTGAATAAAAAAGGTGACAAGCTCAAAACCGCAGGTTACACCGACTCCTCAGCTGCAGCGATTCTTCGGCATGCGTTACTGTCCCCCGATCAAATCGAACCTGATGCAGGCCGTGTGCTTTACACGCATGGCGATCCAGATTGGCATCAGGCCAACCAACGTCCGCCAGCTCAAAAAACCCTTAAAAACAAGGCAAATCTTCACAAGACCGCAACGATCAAACTCAAATCCACCACAGGTAAACGCTCGCTTCAACGCATCGCACCATCGCAACTCGAAGGTGGTGGAAGCGTGAACGTCGCGGACCTTTTGGCGTTAACCAAGTCCTCCGGCCAATCGCGTGGCACGGTGATTCACCGACTGTTTGAAGAAGTGGACTGGTTAAGCGCAGGCATGACATTACCAGACCGTCAGCAACTCATTGACATGCTTGATGACGAAGGCTTGGAACATGAGCCGGAGTTCACCGAAAGTTTCATGGGTATGCTGCAAATGCCCGCAGTCATTGATGCGTTAACGCGCCCTGCGGATTGGGATGACAATCAATGTCAGCTTTGGCAGGAAAAGAGCTTTGCGGTGGTCATGGACGGGAGACTGGTGCAAGGCCAGCTTGACCGCGTGCACATCTGGCCCGACCGTGCATTGATCCTGGACTACAAAACCGATACGCCTCCCCCGGAAGCCCCCGAAAAAAGCGGCTATGACGCATTGGTCGATCACTACCGCCCGCAGATTCAAGCTTATCGCAAAGCCTTGGCCGCGATGCGCAAATTGCCAATGACGAAGGTCAAAGCCAAACTGATCTTTGTGCGGGATGGGGTTGTGAAGGACGTCTAGGGTTTTAAGAATTTAGCCACAGATGCACACAGATAAAC
>JBICHS010000443.1:0-7068 GCA_043101135.1 Phycisphaeraceae bacterium JB051 | reverse complement strand
GACAATGCCGTTCATGCCCTGCGTGGTGTGGCAGCGCGTGCAGGCAATGTTGAAGACGTCCTGTCCTGCAAGCACCTTGTTGTCTTCGGTCACTTCGCGGACATGAGCGTAGGTCGCATACTTGAGCATGCCCTCAGATTGAAGCAGCGGGTAGTCCTCAACGCGGATGCCGTTGGCATACATGTAATTGCCGATGACGTACGGCTTGCGGATGAACTCGCGGACACGCTCGAATTGACCGAGTAAGGCGGTGATCAACACAAACGGGATGATCAATGCCAACCGGGGCATGAACTTGGGTTTGAGCAGGCCGATCGCCAACGTCGCAACCACAATGATGAAACTCACCCACGTGATCCACAACAGGCCACTGGACTTGGCAGCCCACTGCTGCGTCGCAATGGCAACGTCATAGTTGCTCTGCATCATCGACGGGATACGGTCGTGATACCACAAAGCACCCACCATCAATAACGGCAACCAACAAAGACTCCAGATGGCAACAAAGCGAATGCTCTTGTTGAGAAATTCCCGATCCTTCTTGACGAAAAAGATCATCAAAAACCAGGCAAACAAACCCGCGCCGATCATCGCTAACGGTGTACGGAAAGCAAGCTGTGGCAAATACAGCGGATTCAGTGCACCCGTGATCAGGCCCGGTGTCGTCGTCCAGTCACCCGGGTCCATCATGAAGCCGAGGATGGCAACGATGATCGCCATCGTGCCCCAGCTTGCGATGGACAACGTCAGGCCGATGCGAATGTGATTGAGCTTGGCTTTGGGTGAGCCCTGCATCTTCGGCCAAAGCAGGTAGTACGCCAGGATCAGTGAGACTTCGAGCACGAAGATGACCCACTCGGTGAACCAACCCCAGAAGAACACGCGGATCAGTGAGCCAATCGCGTAGGGGTTGACCAGTGAGGTCGACAGCCAGATCCCCACGCCGGTCAGTGCGCCCATGGTCGTGGTGATGACAAAGCAGACGAACAGAATCTTGTGTGCCAGCGTGTCCCATTTCTTCTCGCCGGTCTTGTAACCGAAGTACTCCATGAGCGTGATCAAGGGCATCATGCCCACCGCCATGGGATGGTTAATCATCACGTGAATGATGGCAATGACCGCGATAAGCATGCGGTTGCCCGCGTCGTCCATATGGAAGATCGGAAAATCCATTGTGCGTCGTACCCTCTTTGTAGATGTCGCTGCGACTTGTTTGAAACCCACGATTGCAGCAGACCATAGAATATCAGACCCAGACTTTAACCAGACTAAAAGACCCTGTGGCATTCTGACGCATTTTGATCGTCTGGACAGTCAATACCAACCGGATCATTGAACTACTTTCGGCCGATCACACATCGGAGCATCATGTTTTATGTTGGGCGAATCGTCGCGGTGGGTGATGGGATCAACCGATCCTACACAAGCCGACAGATGAAGTCCGAAGGGATGAATCTGACGGGTGAACCTTACCGATTAGAGCAACCCAAGCAATGAAATGCCACCTTCCGTCACTCCCGCGCAGGCGGGAGTCCAGTGGAACTTGCAAGTGCGCACAGCATGCCACTGGATTCGGGCCTGCGCGGGAATGACGGAAGATAAAGACGACATGCAGAAGAATGACTTGTATTGTGCAAACAACGTTGCAGTACGATGCGGAAACGTCATCGCAAACACATAAAAAAACACGCGCCATCTCGACGCGTGTTTTATTGCGTGACTTAATTTGTGCGTGACTTCGATTCTCTAAGTGCTTTTTCGATTGAAGCAGGTATGGGGGCTGGTAGTCCAAAAATTGGTTCGGGTTGCGTTTGAAATTGATACCAACTCAGCAAAACCGATTGGCGGTCATATGGCATGTTGGGAGCGTAAAACGTGATTTGAGCCTGATACCATCGACTGTCTACGCCGTCATAAAATTCAATTTGATTGATCTTTGCTTTCGTTCCTTTCGGGATTGAAGCAAAGGCTGTTTCGTGTGGGTATTTCTTCGATGCAGGCACAATGTGGGCGACCGGTTTGGGAGAGGAAAAGAAAAATTCCTTTTGGCCAATCCAAGCTTCACGATTAACAATGACCGTATCACATTGTGTCAGCACGATTCGGTTTGTGTAGGGTTGAAAATCTTCATGATTCCCAGCGCTCTTTACACAACCTGACAACGTGACTACTGTCATGATGAACAGCAATGAACGAAAAACCATATTGTTGACTCCCGGAAACGATGTTTTTTGAGTGAATGCTTACTCGGACTTTTCTTCCTTGTCCTTGTTGCCACCGAGCAGTCCGCCGACACCCTTGAGGATACCGTCTGCGGCTTTGCCGATTTCTTTTGTTGTTCCTTCGACTGCTTTGCCTGCTTCTTCGGACACGCCTTCTGCGGTTTTGCCGACACCTTCGGTGACATTGCCGACCTGGTTGAGGGTTTCGCCAACGGTATCACCGATGATTTGCGTCCCGATGTCACCGATTGCTGAGATACCTTCGAGGCCTTTACCCAGTTCGTCGGAGATGATCGGGGGCAGCAGGCCACCACCCTGGCGGATGATTTCGGTGAGCATGGTTTGGACGATCTTTGCAATGACCGTAGACATCTGAGCGCCCGCGTCCTTGGCGGAACCGACATTGGTCAGGTGGATGGGGTCTTTGAGTTCGATGGTCTTTTTGACTTCACCGCCGATACCCAGTGCATCGAGATTGACGTTGACTTTGACGTTTTCAATGAGAATGTCCTGAATGACAAAGCCGGTGTCACTGGTTGCGTCGTCAGCCGGTTCGTCTGCTGCCGGCTCTTCGCCGGACTTGATGCTGTCTGCGGTTTTCTGAAGGTTATCGAGAATCACCTGATAGTTGGCCCCGGCTTTGGTTTTCTCGATACTCAGCTCCACAGCATCAAAGTGCAGCTTTTTGACGACGACTTTATCCGAGCGGATTGTCGAGGTGTCCAACGCGAATTCACCTTTGCCGATCTTCATGAAGTTGTCATAGGTAAAGCCATCGGGGTTGGCGATGTTCAGATCATTCAGGTCACACTCACCTGAGAAAATGGCAATGTCGATTGACCCAAGTGTCGTGGGGACACCCAGTGCATAGGTCCCGCCGCGCTCAATGCCGGACTTGGCGATGTTATTGATTTGCCAGAACGCAATGCCCACGCCGATGACGATCAGCAGTAGTAAAGCAACGACGATAGCGACCAACGCTTTAAAGATTTTTTTCATGAGATTCTCCCTGTAAGTTCATGCACGGGGCATGAGGCCCGGTGTGTTTGTCTATCGTGCATTGTACCAGCGAAGATCTATTTTGCAGTGTTAACCTTTGTGAATAAGAGATGTAAGTGTCCGCCGTGTTGTGGTATAACCATGTTTCCACAAGCCGGGCATCAGTCGCCCGACGCCGCGTTTTCAATTGCATCTCCGGAGACACATCATGAAAATCATGTTCCTATTGGCATGGCTGATCATCAGTGCAGCATTGACCACAAACGCCTGGGCAGAGGATGCCAAAGCCCAACGACAAACCGCCCAAACGATGACCTATGAGGATGGCAAAACCCTTCAGTACTGGTTCTATCAACCGCAGGGCGAAAAGGTTCAAGGCAAGAAGTACCCGCTGATGTTGTTTCTGCATGGTGCAGGTGAACGTGGCGATGACATCAACCGTGTGCTGCGACATGGCCCGCCGATGCAGATCAAAAAAGGCAAGGACTTTGATGCCTACGTCATCAGCCCGCAATGCCCGCACCGAAAATGGTGGCCGGCAGGGGACATGATCCGTCAACTCGATCTGCTACTCAAGAAAGTCTGTAACGACTATCCCATCGACCGCAGTCGCATCTACATCACCGGCTTGAGTATGGGTGGCATGGGCACGATGGCGATGGTCCAGTCGCTGCCCGATCGTTTTGCAGCAGCGGTGCCGATCTGCGGTCGCGGTGATGTCTCCAAAGCAGACAAGATGGCCGACGTGCCGATGTGGTTCTTCCATGGTGACAAAGACACCACCGTCAAACCTGATGGCTCCAGCGAAATGGTCGAAGCGATCAAACAAGCCGGTGGCAACAAGGTCAAACTCACCCTGTACCCCGGCGTCGGCCACAACTCCTGGACCCGCACCTACGATAATGAAGAAGTCTACGATTGGCTCTTTAGTCATCGTAAGGGGGAATAAGATTCCCAAGCCGCCAGATGAGTGACGAAGGAGCGAATCTGACGGGTCGGTTAACCATGGTCTTGAATGACCCATCAGATTCATTGCATTCATCTGGTGGCTCGTGTCTACAAATGTAAATATCAATCATCATTTTTTTGATATTCAACGGGCGTCTTCACAAACCCCATCAATCCCCGTGTGAACCCGCATTCAAGCATTGCGCGAGTTGCTATCGCCCCTTGAAAACAAGTGCTCAACGCATTGTCAGCTTTTGCCAATACTGGTATACCCATGCGATTGAAATCCGTAACCGATCACGCATCGCTGCACGTGCCTGTGACTGCATCAATGCGCGTATCTCAACCTTGAAAGAGTCCAAACGTGGCACGGTACACCTTAACCCAACGTGAAATTCAGTTCGACGATTCATGGGATGTCATTGTCATCGGTGGTGGGCCAGCAGGTTGCACCGCAGCAGCAGCCGCAGCACGCGAAGGTGCCAAGACCCTGCTCGTCGAAGCTACCGGGATACTCGGTG
Organism: Phycisphaeraceae bacterium JB051; assembly: GCA_043101135.1. Taxonomy (GTDB): domain Bacteria; phylum Planctomycetota; class Phycisphaerae; order Phycisphaerales; family Phycisphaeraceae; genus UBA7800. The sequence goes on along the minus strand of JBICHS010000443.1, from coordinate 2,378 downwards.
GCATGGGAACTTCCGCGCTTGTCCCCGCATGGTGCCCGTTCACCGACAAGAAACAGATCATCTATCGCGGCTTGGCTGAGAAGGTGCTCAAACAGTGCATCGCTGGTGAAGCGCACGTTGCTGAAGATCACTACAACTGGACACCCATCGACGCGGAACTGCTTAAGCGCATCTATGACGATCTGGTCACCGAAGTTGGCGCCTCCGTGCTGTTTCATACATCCCTCAGTGCCGTCGATACCGACGATGCTGGCAATGTCACCGCGTTGATTCTCAGCAATAAAGCAGGACTCACCGCCTACCGCGCCAAGACCTATGTGGACTGCAGTGGCGATGCCGACTTGGCCGCCTGGGCCGGTGCCGATTTTCAAAAAGGTGATGAAGAGACCGGCGAGATGCAGCCAGGCACGCATTGCTTTTTGCTCACCAATGTCGACATGTATCACCACGTTCACGGCCAATGGATTCATGGCAACAACCCAAACAGCCCTGTTCACAAAATGGCAGCGGATCCCAAGTATGACCTGATCACCGACTCGCATGCATGCAACAACATCGTCGGCCCGGGCACCGTTGGTTTTAATGCTGGCCACGTCTGGGGCGTTGACAACACCGACCCAACGTCACTGTCCAAAGCCTTGATGACCGGCCGTAAGTTTGCTGCCCAGTTCCGTGACGCCATCGCCGAGTATCACCCCCAAGCCTATGCAGGCAGTTTCCTCGTGAGTACCGGTTCAATGATGGGCATCCGTGAGACCCGCCGCATCATGGGCGATTATGTCCTCACCCGTGAAGACTACATCGCTCGTCGCAGCTTCCCCGATGAGATTGCCCGCAACTGTTACTACCTTGATGTGCATCTGAACAAGTCAGAGAAGAAAGGCAAAACCAAGGAACAATTGGACAAAGCCACCGCACGCTACGAAGCCGGCGAAAGTCATGGCATTCCGTATCGCTGCCTGACGCCCAAGGGCTTGAAGAACGTGTTGGTTGCCGGCCGCGCCATTTCATCGGATCGTGCCGTCCAAGGCAGCACTCGTGTCATGCCCGTCTGTTTAGCCATGGGCGAAGCCGCCGGCCTGGCTGCCGCGCTGGCATCGAATGGTGACGTGGTGGACACCCATGCCGTGGACACGGATGATCTGCGTAAGCGTCTTAAGGATTACGGTGCGTATTTGCCGGAGTGAATAAAGAATCGATATTCTCCAAAACCATCGCTGTTCGACCAGCATAGAGACGCGCAGAGATAGACTTTGTGAATCAACGCAAGGCATCAGCGACACGCAGTGTCGCAGCTATTTTTGTGTACTGCTATTGATGTGTTCCTACAAGTTAAACAACAATAGCTGCATCACTGCGTGATGCTGTTTGAGCTTTGCTCAAAATTAAAATTAATACTGATATAAAATCCAGTCGCCACTTATTTCCAGCATGACTTCTGGATTTAATATAGACAAGTTATGAATGAATTCTTGCTTGCCAATCCAAAGAACAAATGGGTCATCATCAAATATCAGTAATTCCCAATTGCCAGTGCTTCCTGCTAAAAGGCAGATGTGATATCGATCTTTAGCAGGAAATGATTCTATGATAGATGGGTCTTCACAACTCTTTTGAAATAAAAAACGACGGCCTTGGATTTTCCAAAAATCGTATTGTTCCGAAATTTCCGAATAGCCTGCAGCATAGATGTATTCATCTTGAAGTAGGCTAATCATTTTCTCTGGTAGTGATTGGCATGTTTCTGAATAACCACCTTTTAGACGAAATTCGTTTAACCTTTTTCCATCTATTGAGCCTTGAAATAAATCCATCCAATTGTGATAAACAACGTTTTTGATATCCACGGGTGTCAACATCACAGAATAAGACAGATTCTCTTTACTGCCAGAAAACAGATTGTGAACAGGAGCGTTGCTGGGAATAGGCAATGTTAATAAGTCCATCGCCCTCACGTCTAAAAAGTCACTCTTTTTTATACTTGTATATTCACACATCTTGATCGCTCAAATCGTGGCAGTCTCAATACGATCTTAACATACGGTGTTGTGTTTGGCAGTGATTTGAGATTGATTGAGTCACTCCCCATACCGTTTAACCAACTCTTCCACCGCGCCGGCATAGGCCAGGGTTTTGAGCTTTTCGACTTGTTTCTGATCCGAGGCTGCGCGGTTGAGCGAGGCGCTGAGGGATTGGTCTTTGTGGACGGCAGGGGTGAACATTTGCCATTGGCCGGATTTCACGTCGATGAGCGCGACCTTCAAACGGATGCGCATGTGCTGGGTTTCGTCGGGGACGATCATGCCTGCCAGGGGGACCCATGAGACAGCTTTGGTTTCGTGGTTCTGGATCTCGGATTCGAGTGTGCCCCAGTAGAC
>JBICHS010000442.1:0-3832 GCA_043101135.1 Phycisphaeraceae bacterium JB051 | reverse complement strand
CAAACGTCTGATCAGTCTTTACGGAACAAACTTTCAACGGGACTTGTCGTGCTGGCAGGTCCCGTTTTTTGTTGGGGCAAACTCAGTGGTGATGTCACGGCCTGAACCTTGGGCGATTGGCAATCACTGCGGACTTTGCTGCTCCCGTCAGGATGGACGAATTGATTCTGCATCTGCATCAACGCTGCGTTGACTGAAAAGTCATTGATCATTGGGACAGCGCCCATCTGCCAGGCACGTTTCACACCATCAACGTGATACGCTCGACAGAACTCCACGCTGCCGGGGACGAGCCATTGGGCAAACGCACCGATGGGCTTTTGCCCCACCTCATCCGCAGCGTTAGGCCACACCAGCGCATAGACGCTAAACACGTCAAAACCAAACTCCGACACCAGCAAGGCATCGGGACCGAGTTTGTCCCGAAGATGTTTAAGGTAAAACGCAGAGCCCTTGGCAGCACCGGGATACGCCCCCCAGTATGCACCATAGGTGTCCATGTAAAAGGCGGTTGCACCTTTGTCCGCCAATCGTTCATAGCGTTTATCTGCCATCCGCACATGCTTGGGATCGTGCGGGTTAAAACTCACGTCCGCATCTTCAGTCCACGTCTGCTGATAAGCGATGGTATTGGGACGGGCAAAGAAGCCAAACCGTTTATTGCCTAACGCCTGAAAAAATGGGCCAAGTTGATCAAGCCCTTGCTCAAGAATCGGTGGCATGACATCAAAGTCCGGCCGATAGTTCACACCACGTTGACTGATCCCGGTCGCTCCCCAGATGATCACTTCACCGGTGTTGTACTTGCCGATATGGTTAAGCTGCTTACGCAGGTATGGCAGCCAACCCGTGCGATGCAATTGATGGAAATAACCCCGCGGGTTCGTCGGCGTGACGCCTTCCAGATAACATGCAAAGACGCCAACCTTCAAACGAAAGTCCGTGCGATATTGCGCATTTCCATAGTATTGGCTAAACCATTGACGGTAAGGTTCAAGCAGGTTCTTCCAGTCACCGGGCGTGTCATCCAGTCGAATCACGATCGTGTAACTGCTGCGTGAGCCCGACGCGATCGGCGAGTCCTTAAGCCAGCAATCAAACTGGTAGTCACGATACTGCGGCCGAGGATTCAGGCGGATCATCAATGGGCGTAAATCATGCTTGATGTAACTGATCCCCATCCCCCAACTGCGATCGCTGATGGTCGACACCGGGCTGTAATTATCCCCTGCTGGATAGTAATTTCCCATGCGATGCGTGAGTTTTGCAGCCCCTTGAGGCTTGACCATGTAAAGCAGCCAATCATCAAGCTGAAAGGAATCGGGCGTTTGATTGTCGATGGTGATCGTCATCGTCAGATCGTTTGCACCAAGCACGTGATCGAACGTGAGTTTGATGCCTTGATCCAGTTGATGCTCAACGGTGTAACGATTGGCATTGGCATGAAGCACCTTGATCGTGCGCTTTTTCCAATGACCGAATTTGTCGACGAGCTTGCCGTTTTTCACAGCGTAATGCGGCGTGGTTCGATTGCTCGGCCAATTCCAATCGCGCGTGGGGACATTGCGCATGAGCGTGAATTGTGAGCCTGCAAAATGCGTCGACGAACCGGTCATGACCGTGCGCCCGTCAAACGTCAGCTCCGTCAATCCTGCTTCAGGCGTGAACTTGGCGGACACCTTCCCGGACGTCAATTGGGTTTGACCGTGGGCAACCGTGCTCATCAACATCAGGATCGCCAACATGCAAAAGCGGAATCGCATGGCTTATGCCTTTCTGAAAAACACCTGGTCAAAATCCCAGAGCATCTTGAAAAAGTCCCTCGTTTGTGGGTGTTTCTTGGCCAACGCACCCAACGTCAATTGCTGATCAATGCCCTGATACATCGGCACGGTCTGCTGCGAAAGCAACACGGCAGGAACCGGGAACAAATGACCACCTTGCGATAACGCAGCTAGCGCACCTTGAGGCAGGTTGTCCGTCCGCACCGTCACACCACGCGTCCGCATCGGCACAAGCTCACGCCAATGATCAGACGACCAATCGATTTGCGTCTGCGGTGCGCCCGATGCCGAAGCAATGAACGTATGCATATGCAGATTACCCCTGAATAGCTCCACGGCTGCATACTGCTTATCCAACGACAACGCTGCGAGCTTGGCGGCATGTGGCGTCTGTGCCAAAGCACAACACTGCGGCAGGTACGGTGCCTGCATCCACCAGCGTTCCAGACACATGTCACATTCAGCTAACCAATCCAGCAACTGCGGCACGGTGTACGCGCGGTCCTGAGGATGTAACAACAAGTCCGCCATCCCCGCATCCGAAAGTAGATCTTGCGTCCGCTTGGCGAGCGGCACAATCGGGTGATCGGCTGGCGTATGCTTGAGAACTTCACGAAGCTGCTCGCAGTCCCCGGGTTGCCAAGTCACGCCAAGCAAGCGACAGTATTCCTGAAACATGTACACACCCGTGCGCCCATATTCCCCATAAACCATGGCAAAAAGTCGCCCATCCGGTTTCAGACAATCGCGCAGCGCTTTGAGCCCGACGGAAGGTTCGGGCATGTGATGCAACACGCCGGTGCTGATGATCAGGTCAAACTGCTTGCCAAACTGCGTAACGTTTTCCAATGACATTTGATGCAGGGACACGTTCTTGCATTGGTATTTGTCCAGCAGCATCCGCGTGTGATCAAGCGATCGACTGCTCAAGTCCACCGCGGTGATGGTTGCATTGGGATTGGCGATTGCAAACTCGGTCGCCTGCGCGGTGCCACAACCTGCGATGAGAATCTCAAGCTTGTCGGTGAAAGTTTTGCCGGGCCAATACAGATGAAAAAAGTCAGCAGGTGATCCAGCAGGAAACATCTTCCCGGCAACAATCTCCGACATATCCGTCGGCGGGACAGGATAGGGTTGCTGTTCGTAGAGTTGTTGGACTTCGGAAATTTGAGCCATATTTATCAGGGAGTAGTGAATAGGGAGTAGGGAGTAGTCATCAATCCGCACACAAAGAATTTCAGCATCTACATGTCTTATCCTACTGCCTAATCACTACTCCCTACTCCCTGATTTTGATATCCTTGACCATCATGTCGACACTGGTTTTACCTTGCCATGTGTTGGTTTTGGGTTCGAAGGCAACATCAAGCTTCATCCCCGGCACAAGTTTTGGCGCGAGGTCTGCCATGTTAAAGGCGACGGCATTGAGATATTGTTCGCCCTGCCTCAGGTTCAAGCGCATGTGTTTACCGGTTTGCCCCATGATCATGGGTGGACGTTGGAGATGCGCATTGCGGACACATAGCACGGGCTTGGGATTGTGCGGGCCGAACGGTGCCATGCGTTCGATTTGTTGCACTTCGTGTAACGCGATATCAGCAAGCGTGCATTCGGTGTCGATGTCGACGATGCTGCACAGGTCATCTGCCGAGAGATGTTCATTGACGTAGGCAACCAGGCGTTCACGGAAGGCATCAAGGTTTTCGAGCTTCACGCGGAGTCCCGCAGCCATGGCATGACCGCCGAAACTCACGAGTAAATCCTCACAGTGTTTAAGCGCATCATGAATGCTCACACCTTCGACACTGCGTGCTGAGCCATGCGCCTCATCACCGTCGATGTTCATGACGATCGCTGGCCGGGCAAACTGTTCGACGATGCGCGAAGCGACAATGCCAACGACCCCCGGATGCCAATCGTGATCTGCAACCACAATCGCACGACAGTCCGACTGATCATAGCCACGGTCGATGACCTGTTGGGCAGCCTTGTCGACGATTTTCTTTTCGGTGGCGCGACGCTTGTCATTTTCATCAGTGAGAAATTCC
>JBICHS010000441.1:0-6128 GCA_043101135.1 Phycisphaeraceae bacterium JB051 | reverse complement strand
ATCGCGACCTTTTCTGTTGCACCCATGTACGGGTCGTTTTTGTCAATGATTTGATGAGCCAGTTGATCACCGATGGTGGACAAGGTTGCGTACTTGCCAAACATCAGAACCTCACGCATCGGGTCATCAATTTTCGCTGGCACCTTGGTCGGATGTTCCACGTCCACTTCAAAGTCTTTGGGCTGACGTGTTGCCATCCATTGGCGAACGCGAGCTTGCAGCGGACCAGCAACAAGAAAACCGTCTGCTTCGACGGTGCCACCTGCAAGCGTTCGGGCTGCATTTTCAGTCGGGCATAGCAGCGCGGGGACACCATCCATGATAAATGCTGCGCCTTGGCGATTGCTTAAATCCAATTGCAGGATCGCGTCAGCAGGAGCATCCGTGTCGATCATGTAACGCCCCTGCTTGTTGCGTGCAGCCGTAGCCAGAACTTTGCCCTGGGCATGGCTCAATGTGATGGGCTTATCCGTCTTGCCAAACTGTTCGAGGATGATGGTCTTGACGGTTCTGGGCGTGTAGAGATAAGGCTTGACAGGCGTGGTGTCTGAAATGCCCAATGCCATCTCCCCACGGACACCCCATATATCCGTCTGAGGCAAACCGATGGTAAACAGATCACCGTTGCGTCCGCCCATGATCGAAACGCGATAGATACCCGCACCAGCAGATGGAACGGTGAGAATGTAGCTCTGTTGCTTTTTCTTTTGCTCCGTCAGTTCAATGACAGCAAGTTGATTACCTTGTGGTGAAACCACCTTGGCAATACAGATCGGCGTGTAGGGTTCGCTGCGCGATTCATTGGTGACACGCTTGATGAGAACCTTTCCTGGTCCGGTTGCATCATATTGGGCAAGCATGCCAAAACCACGAACGCCACCTCCCAACGCGTAGTTATGCGTCCGTTGGATAATGGGAAATGCTTTAAGCTGCTCGGCTGGCAGTGTGTCCAGCTCAACCACGTGACTATCGGACGCTGTCACTGCCGGCCCCGCATCGGTCATGTCATTGAGTTGAGCAGGTGGGACAGCCAGAGATTGTGAACAGGCAACATGCATACTGGTTAACAGGATCAGAGAAAAACAAAGCAGGACATTCAACGAGTGTTTGAACTTCACATTAACAACCTTGCCAATGGATTGGCTTCAAAGGTTAATCGTTAGAAAATCTATTGTGTTAAACAAGGGAGACATGCCGGAGGGTTTGTTTAGAATTTATACTTGCGTTTGCTGTGCAACCACCATTGGTTGTCATTATTGACGTAGCTGCTGTCTTTATTTTCCGATGTCGCATGCCCGTCAAGAAACCACATGTTGTAAGTTCCATTATGGCGTTGTTTGTCAAACCCATCGGCCCACCATTCCGATTTGGCGTAGACACCCCCATCGGTAAAATCTGAATCCCACATAATGCTGGACTTGCTGGGAATGAAATAGAAATCGTAATGATTGCGTTCGTAGCCCCACCGTTGTGAAATCATTGTGTGTCCCAAGGTGGTCGTTGATTCTGAGTTCTTCTTGTTTGCCGGACAACGTTCCACCGCTACCGCAGGCATGAACTCATGCGACATATTCCACCACATACGTCCATCATCACGTGGGCTTGCATAATATGGGCGGTATAACAATAAGCCTGGAATCGTGTGCCCTTCGCGTGTAACGCCACCTGTAGATGTGAACAACATATCAAAGTCGTCCATATACATGATCGCAGCAGTCCCAATCGTGCGATGGTTCGATAGGCATTGCATCATCTGAGCACGCTTGCGGGCGGCTCCCAATGCGGGCAAGAGGATACTGATCAACAGCGAAATAATGCTGATCACAACCAAGAGTTCAATGAGGGTGAAGGCTTGTTTGGCTGTTGAACGTTTCATTGCAGTTCCTTTCCGTGCAATGCGGTTTTACGGTGCGAGCGTGTCGAATGTGGTGCGGGCAACCTTGCTGAAGCGGACATCATCAATGATGCCTTTGAAGGGGTCAGAACCGGTCTGCCCTTCTTCACCGAGGCGGAAGACAAAACGTCCCGTGTCGAACTTGAACTTTTCAAGATGCAATTCGACCAGGGGCTTGGGTGAGGTTTGCGTCACGGTTTGCGGGTTGAAATAGAGCTTGACCATGGTGCCCTGATCCTTGGGCTCGATGGTGTAAGCCACGTGATACCACTGCCCGGGTTCTGGGGTTTTGTCCAAATACCAGGTGACATATTCGGTTTTGGCTTCATTGGTCTTCTTGGCTTCACGCAGAAGCAGAGTCAATTCAATGTCGCCATCTTTGTCTTTGAGAAAGTAGAAATGCAACGGTGTCCGTGAGCCGGCATTCCGCCAAAGGGTCTGACGAACACGACCGGGCAAATCTTTTTTATCCGGCCAGCATATCCATGCTTCGAAAGTCTGTGTCTGTGGATTGCTGAGTTTATAGGCTGTCGGCTGCAGATAGCGGTTATCACGGTTGCCTTGCGGGTCAAAACCATCGACCGCTTTCCCAAACAGGCCGTCAACGAACTTGAGTGCACCTTCGCCGTTGACTTTCATATCCATCTTGTGACCACTGCCATCTTTGACAACCACCGGGTCCGGCTCAACGTCATCCATGGTCCATAAGGCAATGGTGTTTTCATCAGCCTTTTGCGCAGTTGCGGCCCATGCCTGAACTGACAAGACGGTGACAAAACAACCAACCAACAAAACTGAAAACTTGTGCATCAAATGCATCCTCACTCTTCGAACATAGAACGACATGGCCTGTAAACTGGCTTAACTTCGGGCAGGACCAAGAGTCGAACCCTCGATGAAATCTGTTTCAAGTTGCATACTCACCGGCAGCGCTTTGGGGTCAGCCAAACGGCGACGGATGAGTTCTGGAATGGCTTTACCAATTGCAGACATCGGCAGAACAACGCTGGCGAGCCTGGGAATGTTATCTTCACTGTTCAAGCTGCCACCGTAGCTGACGATACTCACATCATCAGGCACTTTTAAACCACGTTGCTTGAGAATGTCGATCATGGTCAGACCGATCTCATCAGCTGGTGTGACAATTGCAGTGGGTTGTGGGCGCAATTGCAGGAACTGATCCACGGCATCACGCACCACGTCTTGAAGCGATTGAATACGCCAATCACGTTCGACAAGAATCATGGGCTGTTTGAAACGACTGACCTGGCAATAAGCGAGGTTGGCCCATGCTGCATAACGCACGGCATGAATGGAGCAGCATAGCCGGTCGACAAGGCAGTTGCTTTCAAACATTTCCCCCCATTCATGTGTTGCAGAATGACGGTCAACAATGCCAAACCAACCAATCTCGCGATGCCCCATATCCGTGAGCTTTTTGTAGATCATGGCTGCGGAGCGGTGCTCATTGGTGTACAACGAATCGACACCGGATTGATGGTCATAGGACACGGCATAAACGATGGGCAACATCTCACGAAGCACATCCAACCAATCAGTGGGGATCGGTTGACGCAACACCAAACCGTGGGGTTTGTGCTTTTGCACATCAGCGACAATCTGCTCCAGGCTTTGAAGCTCGGTCATCAAAAGCTTGCCACCGGATTGCTCAAGTTGCTGCTGAAGTTCCCCTGCAAGTTGATAGTGCAGATTGCCATGCACCGGATGATTGGTGCTACGATCCTTGATGTGGATCTTGCCTTCGCCCATCATCACGCGCAAATGCAAATCAGAGCCAGCTTGCCCATTGGACAATTTCCGATACCCCAGACGTTGAGCAATCTCAACGACTTTTTCACGGGTTTGCGGATTCACACGGCCCATTCCTCGCAGAACGCGAGATGCGGTCATCGTGCTGACCCCGGCATGTTTGGCGATATCTTGTAGCGTTGCAGCCATAATGTTAATCTACCATCTGTGTTGTTTGATTCTAGGACGCTGATGTTATGCAAATCAACCTCCAGGAAATAAAAAAGTTATTTTATCACTCCTAATCCGATATCCAGTTGTATTGTTGTGAACATTTTTGTGTGTCTTCACGCTTAAAGACTTGATGACAAAGACACAACAGAAGATACTACATCCCCGTCGTGACTTTAGAGATCATCCAGTAATCAGAGGCAATTAACCCGCCTGATGATTTTAGCTTTGCGTTGACTGATGATGAGTCCTCGCTGACTAACCGAATATGTTCATCATTAGCACTCGTACACGCTAGGACGCAAGATCAATGTCTGATCGATCAACTGGTAAACCTTCTGCCATACCGCACAAGCTTGCGAGCACTGAGCTTCATTCAGAACATTTCAAACAGATTCTCAATTACCTGCCCACACAGGTCTGGTTCAAGGATGTTGATGAAAACGTCCTATGGGTCAATCAGGCAGCTTGTGAATTCATGGGAATGAATCTTGATCAGATGGTGGGTCGAAATATGGCTGACCTGCTACTTAAAGGCGACTTCCAAAAGGTCAAAGAAGCAACACAAACAATCATTAAAACAGGCAACCCCATTCTCGGGCGAATTGCCCAGACACAATACCATGCTGACGGCAAAACACGTTGTCTTAAAATTGATCGGATCCCTGTTTTAAGTCCAGACAATCAAGTCACAGGCATTCTCGTTTTCTGTTCTGATATCACTGAACTACACGAAACACAATCGAAACTCCATCGAACAACGCGACTTTTTGAAAGCTTCCAACACCATTCACCGATCATGAACTGGGCACAGGATCAAGACGAACGCTACATCATGATCAACCATGCTTATGAGGAATTCCTGCAGATCAAAGCATCTGATCTGATCGGGAAAACACCGGGTGATTCCCGATCCCCGATCCTCACTTCAGCGGTACTGGGCAAAGCGGTCGAGACAACACGAGAAATTCTCTCTAACGACAAACCGCTGGAATTCGAAATCCAGATGACACGCAACGGCAAAGTTCATACGCTGCTTGTCACTAAATTCCCTATGGACCTGGGGAACAACCACAAAGCAGTCGGCGGGTTGGCAATCGACATCACAAAGCAGAAGGAAACTCAGGAACAACTGTTTAAGGTCAAACAACGCTACGAGTTTGCGATCAACGGCACAACTGATGGCTTGTGGGACTGGGACATTGGTTCCTATTGCTGGTACTCGGATCGTTACAAGGAACTGCTTGGGTATAAGCCCAACGATCACTTTTCCAATCACATTGAAGATTCGACAGAGTTGATTCACGTCGATGATCGTCCTTATGTCTGGGAACAAGTACGCAGATGTCTTGAGGATGATGCACGCTATGACGTTGAGTTTCGCATGAAATGCAAGGACGGTTCATTTCGTTGGGTTCGAGCACGTGCCAAGGCATGGCGTGATGAAGCGGGCAAAGCGATTCGTATGAGCGGCTCGATTCAGGATGTCCACGATCGCGTCACTGCCCAATTACAGCTTGCCAAGACCAATGAACTTTTATCGATCCGCAATCAGGAACTGGATCAATTTGCACACATTGCTGCCCATGACCTGCGTTCGCCGTTACGTACGATCACAGGCTTTGGCGGATTTTTACAGGAGATGTTTGAAGAGCAATGGGATAATCCCCAGGCAAAAGAATATGTCAAACGTCTACTGAATGCCGCATCGCGAATGGAAGGCCTCATTGATTCATTACTGACCTTCTCCCGTGTCGGTCGAAATGAGATGAACTATTCGCCAACGGATTTGAATGAAATTTTTGAATTGGTCTGTCAGGACTTGAAAACAGAGATCGACGAATCAGGCGCGATGATTGACTGCCAAAAACTCCCAACGTTGGAATGTGACGCACTGTTAATCGGGCTTGTTCTACAAAACCTGCTGAGCAACAGCATCAAGTATTGCGTGAACAAGACGCCCCGAATCAAAGTGCAAAATTTATCCAATGAGCAGGAACACATCATTTGTGTCAAGGATAACGGCCAGGGCTTTTCTGAAAATGATGCCCAGAAGGTGTTTGAACCCTTCAAACGCCTGAGCACACCCGCCAGAGAAGGAACCGCTGGCTATGGTGTTGGGTTATCGATCTGCAAACGGATTGTTGAACGCCACGGTGGACGAATCCATGCTGAATCCAAGGCCGGCCTGGGAGCCTGTTTCTACATCCACATCCCATGAGCCGTCAGAACCACGATGATCCACCTACCGTGC
>JBICHS010000440.1:0-2546 GCA_043101135.1 Phycisphaeraceae bacterium JB051 | reverse complement strand
CCGGCGATCGCATGCGTGAACTTTACGAACCCTTCGTTCGCCAGGGCAATCCGATTTTCGTGATGGATATTCCCTCCGCGGAGATGGTCAAGTATGCAGCCAACGCGATGCTTGCCACCAAGATCAGCTTCATCAATGAAATTGCCAACCTCTGCGAAGCCTATGGTGCAGATGTTGACGAAGTTCGTCGCGGCATGTGCTCTGACAAACGTATCGGCAATCAGTTCCTCTACCCCGGCCTTGGCTACGGCGGATCATGCTTCCCCAAGGACGTGCTTGCCTGCATCAGCATGGGTGAAGAATGTGGTCGTCCCACGGAACTGCTTAAATCCGTACACACCGTCAATCAGGCTCAACGCAGTGCGTTCATGGTCAAGATCGACCAGCAGTTTGGTGATGGCAATAACGCTGCGGATCTCGCCGGCAAGAAAATCGCCGTCTGGGGTATCGCATTCAAGCCCGGCACTGATGACATCCGTGAAGCACCCTCAATCACTTTGATGAAACAGCTGCTCGAACGTGGCGCGACCGTGGTTGCTCACGACCCCGTTGCTCATGAAACCTGTCAGGAAGTTTTGGGTGACAAGATCGGTTATGTGGATCAGGCAATGGATGCATTGGATGATGCAGACGCGCTGGTGATCTGCACCGATTGGGCGGAGTTTCGTCATCCTGAGTATGAAGACATGAAAAAGCGCATGAAGCTGCCGATCATTTTTGACGGCCGCAATCTCTACCGCCTGCAGACCATGGCCGAGGAAGGCTTCGTCTATTGGTCGGTGGGGCGTAGTCAGGTCAAATGATCACCTGTATGTGTTGGCATGTTTGAGCTCAAAGTCAGACAAGCCTACTGGTCACGATTTTGCATTTCCACAAAGGATCGAACATGTCCTCGCAGGTTAAAGCGTTTTACGATGTTTTCAGCGAGCGATTCATTCGTGATTTTGTGTTTGGCAATTTACGTGTCCAACGACAAGTCGAATATTTCAGCCAGGCCATCCCCGCGGACACCAAGCGCATTCTCGTGATTGGTTGTGGTTCGGGTGAAAGTGCGCTGCACCTGGTTGAACATGTTGCGCCGCAGGCCAATATCCTCGCAGTGGACTTGGCATCGAATAGCGTTGAGATTGCTCAGAAGCTTTTCCCGCATCCCCAGATTCAGTATCAGCAGATGGATGTGGTTACTGACACCATCGACGGAAGCTGGGATGTGATCGTGATGCCCGATGTGCTTGAGCATATCCCGCTGGATGGGCGTGATGTGCTGTTTGAGAAAATCAACACATTGCTTTCAGACCGCGGGATTTTGTTGATCACCTGTCCTGCACCCAACGCACGTCGATCACGACGCCGAGCAGAGAACACGCTCTCTCAGATTGTCGATGAAGACGTCTCGCTCGAAGACTTGATGCATGCAGGCAAGATCACAAACTGTCGATTGAGCTTCTATCGTTTGGCGAGCATCTGGCATCCCAATGATTATTTCCACGCAATGCTCGAACGCGAACCGGACACCGAAGCGGAGCTATCCACTTCGACGGCAACCCCCATCAAGTGTTGCCCGCAGGTCAGTCCGTTACGAATCAAGCTCGGGCGACTTGCACGCCGCATGCGATTGCATCGGTTCGGTGAGAAATGGCGTGAACGCTTTGTCCGCAAACGCATGAAACAGTGAGCGAGTTATAGCACAGAATGCGGCCGCTAAACCCGTTAGTGTTATTTCATTTTGCTTGGTTGAATAGTCGCGTTGCGACGTAATACTGGCTAATTCAAACATGCGTTAGGCCTGACGCAATTTGCTCTATGTGAGTTCATTGCCACAGTTGTCACAGAAGCGTGCGTCCCGATCATTTTCATTGTTGCAACTGGAGCAACGTTTACTGGTGATGATTTCATTGCCGCACTGATCGCAGAACCGCGCGTCGGCGTCATTGGGATGATTGCATTGACTGCATGCGACGACGGTGTTGGTTGGGTCAGCATGTGGTTCAGTTAACCCTTCGCGAATGGCAGAGGTAATGTCACGGACACCGGGTTGCGTGCCTTTGGCCATGTAGTTGAACGTGTCTTTGCCCACGGGTGCTGATTCACCTGCAACATATCGGGTCACCGCTCCAATGAAGGCAAATTGCGTGATCATGCCGCCGACTCCCAAGGTTGGAATGCCTAGCATAATGCACCAGAATAACCACGGCACATCTTCATTGGCGATTGCAATGATCAGGTTGATGATGCCAGTGACGATTAACAGGCCCCCAGTTCCCATCACGATGGGACCAATGATGCGAAGCTTATTTCGCAGCTTGATATGTCCAGGATTAAGTTTTTCTGCTTCGTGTTTCATTATGTCCCCCGCAGTTAAAGTGCGATCTGTTTGCGATCTGTTTGCGATCTATCATAATACGTTTGCATCCACATTGTTGGTGAATCTGGGAATGATATTCGCAGTTGCGTTACGTCGTCGAGGTGACGGGCGGGTGTGTTTGGTTGTTTGTGATCCGATTAGTTTCAAATTGTTCATCTGGCGGCTTGTGTGTAATATCGAG
>JBICHS010000439.1:0-11736 GCA_043101135.1 Phycisphaeraceae bacterium JB051 | reverse complement strand
AACGGTTGGCATGGCATCAAGTATTCACTGGCGGTCCGCGTCGCTAAGTAGTTATTAAGTACATTTCCCGATTCAGTCATTTCTAGAAAAACAAACTAGTACATACGTATAACGCCTGTATTCAGGTAGATATACCAGTTGGTAAAAATGCTGAAAAACAAGGCATTTATTTATGCTTTGCGCATCGTTCTCAATGAAATGATATTTACTGGAACTTATCTATCTTTGTTTAAAAGCATGTCTCTGGTGTAATGAATATATTCTGGATGATAATTTGCAACATTTTGCAAATCTGAATTTATTTAATTTAAGTATTGCTTTAGTGACAACGATACGTAGCAACAGCCTGGGGAGGTTCGGTTCATATTCACAAATTGATTTAACTCATTGTCCGGGTGTGGCAGTGAAATTTCTTATATTCCTTATTAAGGAGTTTGTATATGAATTGGTTTCGTAATATGACAGTCACCGGTAAGCTCATTTCGGGTTTTAGTGCGGTTGTCGCGTTGACGATTTGTCTTGGGATTTTTGCCATTATTCAAATGGCAAGAGTCAATCGTACTGGAACTCAAATGGGTGACATCTGGGTGCCCTCGATTCGAACGACCGGTGATTTGGCGGCAAGTTTCCTGCGTTTTCGTTTGACGGAATACCGCCACGTCTACAGCACCAACCAGGCAGAACTGGTCAAGGTTGAGGAGTCACTTGCAACCTACAAAGCCGAGTTTGATAAGTCTAAAGCCGATTATGAACAACTCGTGCACACGCCTGAAGTCAAAAAGCTCTTTGCGGCATTTGATGAATCATGGGATCGCTACCTGAAGGTTCATCAGCAATTGGTGACACTGGGCCGAAATGGTGAAGGTGACAAAGCGCGTGTTTTGGTACGCGGTGATTCGCTGGATCGTTACGCTGAAGTGCGTGATGCGATCAATGCGATTGTGGAGCATAACATGGCTGCGGTGGAAGCTGCCAATACCACCGGCAATGAGCTTTACAGCATGTCTCGCGCCTTGTTGATCACCGTGATGCTTTGTTGTGCAGCATTGGGTATGGGTATTGCCTTTGTGATTGGTCGAATGATCAGCAATCCCCTGGCCAGCGTGGTGACCCGTGCAGAGGAAATAGCTGGTGGCGATCTGACTGGTAAGGATATCGAGGTTAAATCCAAGGATGAAATTGGTCAGTTGACCACGTCGGTGAACAAGATGAGTCACGCCTTGCAGACATTGATCACGGAAGTGACTTCAGCGACCAACGAAGTTGCCGGTGCCGCGACGGAGATTGCAGCCAGCAGTGAACAAATGGCCGCGGGTATGACGCAACAGTCAGATCAGGTCAGCCAGATTTCCTCCGCCGTCGAGCAGATGAATGCCAGTGTGGTTGAAGTGGCTCGCAAGAGTTCGGATGCCGCCAGCAATGCATCGGAAGCTGGTAGTGTTGCCGACGAAGGCGGTCGTGTTGTCGGCTCCACGATCGAGGGGATGCATTCGATTCGTGAAGCCGTCAAGTCCAGTGCGGACAGTGTGACCATGCTCGGTCGTCGCGGTGAGCAGATTGGTGAGATCATAGAGGTGATTAATGACATTGCTGATCAGACCAACCTGTTGGCATTGAATGCGGCGATTGAAGCAGCCCGTGCCGGCGAGCATGGACGTGGGTTTGCCGTGGTTGCCGATGAAGTTCGCAAGTTAGCTGACCGCACGACCAAGGCGACCAAGGAAATTGCCGAGTCGATTACAGCAATCCAGGATGAAACAACCCAGGCTGTGGATCGCATGAACACAGGGACAGAGGAAGTTAAAACGGGTGTCGATCGTGCGACGGCTGCCGGTGAGAGCCTCAAGCAGATTGTCCAGCAGGCCAGCACGGTGGCTCAGATGGTTCAGTCCATCGCCGCCGCCGCCGAAGAGCAGTCTGCTGCAAGTGAGCAGATTACCCACAGCATTGAAACCATCAGTGCCGTGACTCGTCAATCTTCCGAGGGAGCCAGTCAGGCCGCGACTGCCGCAACACAGTTGTCCATCAAGTCCGAGCAGTTAAAGCAGCTTGTTGCTCAGTTCAGAGTCAGTTCAGACACACGTGTTGCACAAGAAATGGCTGCGTAAGACATGATTGGTTTGAACGGTGGTTGCCTGTTGATCAGTGCACGATGGGCAATCACCGTTTTACACTGATGACTTGTAAATAGCTTTTACCTACTAATAAATGGAGTCTTTTCATGTCCATTGAACAACATCATCAAGACAGATCAAGTCCTGAGTCGCAGCAGTTGCAGTTGGTGACATTCGGGGTTGGCAGCGAAGAATTTGCCATTGATATCCTGCAAGTCCAGGAGATCAACCGGATGATGAATCTGACGCGCGTGCCTCAAAGTCCGGCCAGTGTTAAAGGCGTGATCAACCTGCGAGGACGTATTGTGCCTGTGGTGAATTTACGACAATGCTTTGATATGGATATGGTCGAACATGATCAGTCCAGCCGAATCGTCGTTGTCGACGTCGAAGGGCAAATCATGGGGTTTCTCGTCGATCGCGTGCATGAAGTTTTACGCATTGACAGTGACATCGTCGAGTTCGGCACCGATCTGCTCAAAACAACGCAAAAGCAATCCTATGTCAAAGGCATCGGCAAGCTAGAAGACCGACTGCTGATTTTGCTCGATCTTTCACGCTTAATTGATACTGACGATATGCAGAAGATCCGACAATTCTCCGAACAGCAGCAAGTAACTGCACAAGCTGCATGATTACCCAAGATCAATCTGACCTCCATCAAGCGGGACGCGTATCGGGGACGCGTCCCGCTTTTTTTACATCCTATTCTCACAAGCCAATCTCGCGTTGGTAGGATGGATTGCTTATCATGCTCAGCATGACACAGCACATCAAAATCGGCGTGATCGGCGGATCAGGACTGGGCGATGCACTTGGCGCAGAACAGGGTGAGACCGTCTTCCCGGACACCCCGTTTGGCAAACCTTCTTCACCCATTGTCCAAACGCAATGGCAAGGTGTGGACATCTGCATTCTCCAGCGTCATGGCATCGGTCATACGTACAATCCAAGCCAGGTGCCGTATCGTGCGAACATCTATGCACTCAAAGCCCTGGGCGTAACGCACATCGTTGCCAGCGGTGCGACCGGTTCATTGCGTGAACACATCGCGCCCGGCGATCTGGTGATTGTTGATCAGGTGATTGATAAGACAAGCAAACGCGCCAATACCATGTACGATTGTGCAGCGGTACACGTTGAGTTGGCTGAGCCGTTCTGCCCGGTGATGCGTCAATGGTTACTCAAGACCGCCAAGACCAAACTTGCGGATTACAACGTCCATGAAAAGGGCACCTATGTCGTCATGGAAGGGCCCGCCTTTTCCACCAAGGCCGAGTCACACATGCATCGTGCCTGGGGTGGTGACCTCATCGGCATGACCTGTATGCCCGAAGCCAAACTCGCACGTGAAGCGGAGATGGCTTATGCGTTGATCGGCTTGCCCACGGACTATGACTGCTGGCGTGAACACGATCCTGATGTCGATCAGATGGACCTGCTTTCTGAGATCATTGGCAATCTCAAGAAGGCCAGTGCCGCAGGCATTGAACTGATCAAAGCCGCACTGAGCGATGTCGAAATGTTACTCACCACACCAAGCCCTGCACACGAAGCGTTGAAGCTTGGCATCTGGTCGAATAAAGACAATATCGACAAGCAGGAAATCGAACGTCTGAGTGTCCTCTGGGGTAAGTATTTCCAGTAAACCAACCGACTTTGCCAATGCACGGACTTGCGCATGATTGGATGAGCAAGTTGGCCGTCAAACAGGTACAATACGCAGCAATATGGCCTACCTCGCAACGATCGCGTCATTTGGTTTTGCAGATTTCGACCCGCCCAAACTTTTAGCTGTGTACAAAGACCTGGGCTGCGTCGCGCTGCAGTACTATCGCAATGAAGCCAACCCGCCACAGTTGTCCTACGTCAAGCAGGTCGCTGACGATCTGGGACTCAAGTACGATTCAATCCATGGCGTGTTTGGCAAGAAGTATGATCCATCATCACTGGACGAATCGTTCCGCAAGGCCTCAGTAGAAGCCTATCGCTGTGAAGCTGAATTGGCGTTGGACTTGGGTGGCCCGAAAATCGTTGTCCATCCCGGTGCCCCGACGGCGGATGGCAAAGCTGCAGATCCCAAAGATGTCGCCAAACGTTTGACGCCACTGCTAAAGTCCATGACGGAATTGGCGCAGATGGGCGAGGAACTGGGCGTGACATTTCTCATGGAAAATATCCCGCACACGTTCTATGCAGGTTCTGATCCTGCGGCGTTGGCTGCCATGCTCCGCGAGATTAACAGCCCGAATCTGAAGATGTGTTTTGATACGGGACACGCCCATATGACCTGTGATGTGGTGGAGCATTTTACGCTGTGTCAAGACATGATCGACTACATGCACATCTCTGATAACAACCAGAAATTCGATTCACATCTGTTGCCCGGTCATGGCTCGATTGATTGGGATCGCCTTGGCCCGTTGATGTCGGCGTTTGATGGTGCTGCCATGCTTGAGCTGTTTTTCCCATTGGGCATGATGCAGATGGAATTCAACGCCGGGTTGGCAACGCATCTGAAAAACACACTTCAAACAGCGTGAATTTGACTTGTTTTGTTTTTTGAAATGCGATGGTTGTCACGCTGCGTTGGACAGCGTCATGTCTGACTGGCCGTGATCCTGTTCGTCGTAATACCCGTACCGCTCAGCGGCCTGGACCAATGCTGCGATGTTTTCGACGGGGGTGTCAAAGGGAATCTCCGGGCCTTGATTGGCAAGGATGTAGCCATAACCCGGTTTGCCGATATTCAAAGCGGCTTTGGCAACGAGCTCGACACGCGCTGCTGACCAGCGACGGAGTTTCATGTTGTTGATGTTGCCCATGAGCCCGACACGCGTGCCACAGATTTTTTTGCAGTTGGCTATATTATCTTCTTCGCCCAACAGCAACACCACCGCGCCGATGTTTGCAAGGTCATCAATGAACGGCTCTGCTTTACCCACAGCTTCATAACCCACAAAACCGTTGATGCGGCTGATTGTCCGTTTGATCACCGGCAACGCATACTGCTGAAAATAAGGCTTGGGCAGCAATGTGGCTGATGCCATCCCGTCAGCTAAGACCACCAGGTGAGCACCTGCATGCAATTGCGCATTGGCCCAGCCGATCACGAACGTTTCGCAGACTTCGAGAACCTGCTTGAGATAACGGTTGCGCAGCTTCGGCGTCATCAACAGCTTCATCCAACGCTCGGTTCCCATGAGCAATGAAGGCAGGCTAAACGGTGCGACACAGGCGCCGACCACGATTTTCTCACTGCCGATTTTCGTCTTCAATGCAGAGATCGTATCCAGTGTCTTGACCAGTGTCGGTGAGTTGAGCGGGTTAGGCGTGCGCAGTCTGGGCAGGTCATCCAGCGAGTTGATCAACATGCCTGATAGTCCGGGTGAAGAGTTTTCATAGCTGTAGACCATGTCGATGCCAAAAGCTGTGGTGTCCTGAATGACATTGGGAATGCCAGCGACGGCATCGGGGACACCATTGAGCATCTGGTTGAGCTGGACCTGTGCATCAGCAAGTTTCATTGCGGGCATGTTGAAATAATCTTCAACCGTGCAGTCGTAAATCAACGCGCCTTGCATCAATGGGACAGGCATCACCGGCACGCGGTCGGGCACCCCGAAATCCGCCTTGCCGAAGGTTAAGGTCGCAAGCGTTCGTTCGATGGAATTCATGCTGCGTTTCTCCCTTCAAGCGGGCGGTGTCCGTAGACTTCATGCACGAGGCTGACCATGTCGCTTGCTGCCTGCGCTGCAAAGTCGGCCCCGACCTGTCGGGCTAAATCAGGGTCAATGGTGAAGCAGGCACCGCCGCCGACAATTTTCACTTGCTGCATACCGTATTGGTTGAGCATCTGACGCAGCGGGGTGATTTGTTTGGCCGATTCAATGAGCAGCGATGAAATACCAATGACCTTTGCTTGATGGGTCTTGGCAGCTTCGACGAATTTTCTGACATCTGCACCACCGCCAACGTCAATGACCTGGATCCCTGCGGATTTGAGAAACAGGCCAACCATGTTTCGGCCGAGGCTGTGGTGATCACCAAGCGGATTACCCAGGACCACCGTCATCTTTTTGACCGACTGTTTACGGGGCAGCAGCGGTTCGATGACTTTCATCGCCTGATCGACAATCATGAAGTTGAAGTAATAATCTCCAACACTCATGTGCTTTCGCTTTTGGTGCATGTTGGCAGTGATGACGGCTTTACCCACTGCGTCCAATGCCACGGTTGGACTGACTCCGGTTTTGAGCAGTTGTTTGACCAGGGGCCTGACATCCTGCTCAATGCCTTGAATCATGGCTTGGCTCAGTGCGTCGATGAAGGATTCAATGCCATCGATGATGTGTTGGGTGGTAGATGTGTCAGCTGTGAGTTGGCGGACGGCGTTGTGAATCGCAGTGAGATTGCGATGGACATTGCTGGTGGTCACGCTGATCATCTGGTTGTGTTGATCAGCTTGTCGCGCCATCTCCAACGGCTCAAGAAAACGATCGAGTTTGTCCACGAGTTGGGGCAGTTGCTTGCCGGATTGCGCCAACTGTTGATTGGTCTGGATCATGCGATTGACGGATTGTTCCTGCGTGTGATTGTGCTCAATTTCACTTTCAACCAATTGCTGCGCCTGCCGAGAGTGACCGGTGATCTGGCCAACCGCTTCTTGAATGCTGGCTGACTCATTGCCAATCTGCTTGGCAAGTTTGTGGACTTCCTGTGCAACGACTTCAAAACCTTTGCCTGCCTCCCCAGCCTGGGCGGCTTCGATGCGTGCGTTGATGGCAACGAGGCGTGTGCGACGTGCAAAGCTGTTTATCATATCCGCGACATGCTGAATATTGTCCGAGCTTTGGCAGAGGTCAACGAGTGTCTGGTTGATGGTTTGAAAGGCTTGGATGGACTGCATGAGAATCTGCCGAGTCTGTTGGCAGGCATCCAATGAATCGTTGCAGCCTTGGGCAACCTGCCGAGCCGTGCTGATCAATTCACTGTCGACCCTGGCGAAACTCTCGTCCAGAATGTCATCGGTGATCGGGCGCAGGTGATCGGCAACGGCTTGCGAAGAGGCGGCAATGTCAGCGATATAGTTAAGCTGCTGATACAGCTCAGAGGCAATGTCGCAGATGCGGTCTGGCTTGCGTGATCTGACGAGCCGCTTGAAGAATCTCAAAGTCATGACGACGACCTGGCAATTGAAAGTTGATCAGGTGATTGACAGTAAATCTGGATATAACGATTCCAATTTTGTCTATCGGCACATTGTTCCAGGGGCATAACTTCTCATTGGATTCACTCGTTATCGCGCAAGGTCCGAGACGATTACAGATGCCTGGGGTTGAACTGACAGTCAGTAAATTAGAAAACAGAGTTCGAGGATTTCGATCAAGCCGGTCGGTGAAATAGTCGAACAACTGTGATATTGCCTGATGTATGGGGGGGCGATGTAAGACAAGGTGTCTGACAGGATGAAGCTGTTTTCTCATCTTACACGTGGTTCAGTCATGTTTTGGGCGCTGTTTTTAACAGGGCTCGCGAGCCAGTTGCTACACGCGCAAACAACACCGGCGCAGGTCACACCTGTTCGCCTGGGGATGTCGACTGCCTTATCCGGACCTGCTTCTGATCTTGGCATCAACATGAAACTTGGTGTTGAGGTGGCCTTGCAATCACAGGCTGTTTCCGGTTCGCATCAATATGAGTTGGTTGTGTTGGATGATGGCTATGAGCCGATGCGGACGATCCCCAATATGCGTCAACTCACGGGATTGGAGAACGTTCAGGCGATCATCGGCAATGTGGGAACACCCACGTCAGTGGTGGCCTTGCCGATTGTCACATCCGAAAATGTCTGTTTTTATGGGGCTTTTACCGGTGCCGGTGTTCTGCGTCGTCAACCGCCCAGCGATCAGGTTTTCAACTATCGCGCCAGTTACGCCCA
Organism: Phycisphaeraceae bacterium JB051; assembly: GCA_043101135.1. Classification (GTDB taxonomy): domain Bacteria; phylum Planctomycetota; class Phycisphaerae; order Phycisphaerales; family Phycisphaeraceae; genus UBA7800. Next base: position 3,681 of record JBICHS010000439.1, on the reverse strand, counting down.
GGAAACAGCAGCGATGGTCGATGGGCTGATTGATTATGGACACCTCAAACCCCAGGACATTGTTTTATTCACACAGCGTGATGCCTATGGTCAGGCCGGGTACGGCGGGGCGATTGAATCCATGCGTCGCCACGGATTTTCAGACACCGGTCGAATGCTGCATGTACGCTATGAACGCAACAGCATGAATGTCGAAACGGCCCTTGCTCAAATCATTCTGGCTGACCGCCCACCACGGGCAGTGATTATGGTTGGTGCTTATGGGCCTTGCGCCAAATTCATTGCATTGGCTCGGGAACACGGTGTTAATGCCTTGTTTTTGAATGTGTCATTTGTCGGGACACAGTCTCTGATCAACGCATTGGGGGATCAAAGTGAAGGTGTGATTATCACACAGGTGGTTCCACACCCGCAGTCTGATTTACCTGTTGTACAAGCCTATCGTCAGGCCATGTCCAGGTATGCGCCGGATGCGGGTTTGAGTTTTGGTTCGCTTGAAGGCTACATTGCCACGGTGCTTTTTCAGCATGCCATGCAGCGTGTTCCCGCACCTTTGACACGTCAGAAAATCATTGATGGGCTTGCTGATCTGGGGACGGTTGACATCGGCTTGGGTCATCCGTTGACGCTCAACGCGACGCGCCATCAGGCTTCCAACATGGTTTGGCCGACCATGGTACGTGATGGTCAGGCCATGCCCTTTGATTGGAAGCAGCTTGCCCCGATGCTTGGGAACGATGATCAAGGAGAGCGCCATGAATGAGATGCTCTCACAACGATCACCGGTCTTGCGCACCACACGCCTGGTCAAGCAGCTTGTTCTGCTTGGATTTATTATTGGCTTGATCACGCTTGGGGCTTTTGTCTGGTATCTCTATCAGATGAAGCAGGCTCAGAATCAACTTCAAACTTACCAGGATCATTACAACCAGATTTTCACAAGCTTCAATCTGACCATGTCCGAAGCACAGCGGGATTTTCAGTCGCTTTCACATCTGGCCAGACATGAGGTTCCCGTGGCTTCTGCAACATGGGCCAACCCACTGGTGGAATTGGCAGTGAAGCTTGTGGATACGCAGGCAAAGGATGTCAACGGTTACCAGAAAACGCTGAATCAAAACATCACCCAGATGCTTGACAAGCGTCAGATTCTTATTGAGAACCACTTTAAGATTCGCGATAACTACGCACTTAAAGAACAGAAATTTGCAGAGCTTCAGCAACTGCTGCATCAGATGGATGAGAAACTCAACCGTGAGCTGGGGGTTGAGCGACTTAAACATGCGATCATGATTCGCGCGTATCTTCGTCAACCGGGCAAAACCATTGATCAAGCCGTGGCCATTGTCGATCACATGCGGGATATGGTGGCTCAGCCGGGCTTGTATCTTGAATTTGAGGAACTCAGGTCATACCTGGATCGCTTGCACCGTTCACAGGACATCGCTGAGATTGCTGACCTCAAAGACAATCGCATTTCATCGGTGATCAGTCGCATTCACAATGATCCGTCTTTACATACGACAGGTGATTCTGACGAACAGTTCCACCAGTTTGAACAGCTGCTTTATGGGCAGTCATTTCACAATCGCATGGAGTTACAGTCCTTTGACATTATCCCAGGCAGTTTGTTTGATTTGTCCCGTCAACAGGTCATCTTAACCCGCCAACGCCATGACATTCATGCCAGCATTGAACAGTGCTTTGCGACGTTGCTGCGAATCCAAACGGACATCGCGCTTCAGACGCGTGTGTCTGCAACGGAAGTCTGGGATGATTTTCAATCCGTTGGGCATCGCATTTTTGTGCAGACCAGCATTGTTCTGAGTTCCTGCTGGGCGTTGTTTTTTGTTGTTGGGATGCTTATTCAGCGCAGCATTCGTCAGCAGATTGCACAGCAGGTCCAGACGCATCAACAGCTCAAAGACCTTGTTGCTCAGCATGACCGTGACAAAGAGGAAAGCCAGCGACTGTATCAGACACTGCTTCAATCTCACCGGCTTGAGTCGATTGGGCAATTGGCTTCAGGCATTGCCCGGGAGATCAATACGCCCAGCCAGTATGTCACGGATAACAGCGAGTTTCTCAAGACAGCTTGCCAATCGCTTGGGACGCTTCAGACGCATTATGATCAGTTGCTCAAACAAGCCCGACTTCAGCGTGAGATGATGCCGTTTGTTCAGGCGGTTGAATCGGCCATTCGGGAACTCGATGCCGAGTTTCTCTGGAAGGAAGTCCCTCACGCCATTGATCAGACACTTGAGGGGATTCATCGGGTTTCTAGCATTGTAACTTCGATGCAGCAGTTTGCCGCATCAGGCAGTGGTGAAAAGCTATCTGTGAATCTCAACAAGTCCATCGACAATGTGCTTAACATCACACGCAGCAAATGGAAGTACCAGGCGAAGATCAAGCTGGATCTGGATCAGAACATGCCTATGGTTCTGGTTTACGCCAGCGAGATCAACCAGGCCTTGTTAAATCTGATTGTTAACGCGGCCCAGTCCATTGCTGCCAAGCAGAAGCGTGATACCTTGCATGAAGGCCAGATCACCATCAGCACGAAAGTGCATCCCGGTGAGATTGAATGTCGGATCAGCGACACGGGCATTGGCATTCCCCAAGAGGATCAGCAACGTATTTTTGATCCGTTCTTCACAACGCAGCTTGACGAGCGCTGTACCGGCCAGGGATTAACCGTGGTTCACAACTGCATTGTTGAGATGCATGGCGGAAGCATTGAGGTTGAATCCGAGGTTGGCCGGGGGGCGACGTTTATCCTGCATATTCCCATCGTGGTCGATGATAAGCCTCAGGAATCCGGTGTCAGTTCGTACACCGCGTAAACTCAGGCGACACGGGCACGACGCTTGCGGCGGATGAGCATGGCGGTTGAGCCGGCGAGCAAAGCCAATGCGGATGACGGTTCGGGAACCACACCATGTTCAAAGCTGCCGAGGTTGACCTGGCCGGCACCGGTGAGATTGCCGGTGATGAGGTTGCCGGTGACAAGACCGTGTGCAAAGTCCACATCAGCAAAGGCAGCAAGAATGTTGACCGTGTTACCACCCGTCAGTGACAGGTCGGTTGCATCACCGAAGTTCAGCAGCACATCACCTGAAGTCAAACCGTTGTAGACCCAGTTCGTCGAGTCCAGGCTGACAGTCACGCCATCGACATTGATGTAGACCACGCTGTCTGCAGCACCGTTGATGGTCACGCCCCAGGCACTGTTGAGTTCAGCTGCATCAATGGTGACGTAGTTATCGCCCGAAGCCGCGTTGATGATCAGTTCACCGTAGCTGTTGGTGTAGCTGGTGGTGTCAGCAGTATTGTTGATGCTGGTGGAGAAGGTGGTCAGGTAGTCGTTGATGGAATTGAAATCCAGTGAAGCGACATAGCTGGTGTTCTGGGTGACCGTGCCGGTGACGGTGACTGAGTTGGTGGTGGTGTCGGTGCCGCCGAGGATGGCATTGCCGTTCACGGTACCGCTGACGCCGGTGAGATCACCACCTGCATAGACATCGCCAAAGACGCCTGTGTTGTTGATCGCAACATTGCCACCAGCCTCGATGCCACCGTTATTGATCTGGCCGGAGATGATCGCATCACCACCGACGACCAATGAGTAACCGGGGACGACCTGGGCCTGGTTCAGATCATTGAGTGAGAAGTTGGTGA
>JBICHS010000438.1:0-20667 GCA_043101135.1 Phycisphaeraceae bacterium JB051 | reverse complement strand
ATGGCCATGGCTTGAGCCATGTTTGAAGCGGTGAATGTCTTGATGTTATTCAACGACCTACCCCTTGTGCCTGCTGCTGCTGATTAACCGATTCCAATTGAACCATTCCCACACTTTGCACCTGGACTCCTTTGCTCACTTCGTTATATCCCAGAACGGCCGACATCGCCAGATGCGGTTCCAATAAACTTCGCACAGCTGCTCGAACAGGCGGTGAGGCCAGTACGACTGGCGGGTGCCCAACCTGAATGAGCTGTTGTAATTCCTGCAAAATTGCGGTGACAATACGTGTTGCCACGGCCGGTGGGATCGAGACGGTCGACCCTTCAGCACCGCGATCAATAAAGCCATTGATCTGATCTTCCAAGGCCGGGTCCAGACTCACGCAGAAGAGTTTGGGGACCGTGCTATTGGCATCGCCGCCGATGTTGTTGGTGTCATCGGGGACGTACTGGACATACTGATTGCAGATCGTGCGACGCAGACCGTTACGGACATACTCGGTGAGCACGTCCATGTCCTTGGTGCGCGGTGCCCAATCGCCAAGAGTTTCAATGATGGTTTCAAGGTCACGAATCGGAACACGTTCACGCAGCAGATTCTGGAGCACCTTCTGTAATTCACCGGGCTTAATCAAACCGGCCTTATCACCTTCGCCGAGAACTTCCGCACAGAGCTTGGGCGCCTTCTCGCGGAGTTGCGTGATGAGGTTGTTGGTCTCCTCGCGGTTAAGCAGTTCCGAAGCATGATTCTTGACCACTTCGGTCAGATGCGTTGCAACGACACTGGTGGCATCGACGACGGTGTAGTTCAGTGCTTCTGCCTGATCCTTTTGTCCCGGTTCAATCCAGACTGCGTCGAGTCCGAAAGCAGGCTCGCGGGTCTTGATGCCACCTTCCAGCGGTTGGCTTGCAAGACCGCTGTCCATAGCCATGAACAGGTTGGGATGCGCCGAACCGGAAGCCACGGAGTTGCCACGAATTTTGATGTGGTAATCGGTGGGTGCGAGCTGGATGTTATCGCGGATGCGCACGGGCGGCATGACCAGGCCCATGTCGCCTGCAAGCTGGCGGCGGATGCCACTGATGCGATCAAGCAACGTACCGCCCTGCCCTGCATCGACCAGACGCACGAGCCCGTAACCGACTTCCAGTTCCAGCAGATCGACTGCGAGCACCTGTTCGACAGGGACTTCGGTGGTCTGCTTTTCGGCTTTGGCCTGTTCCTGTTTGACGACCTGTTTCTGGGCTTTGATCTCATTGCCACGCACCATCCAGGCACCGACACCCAGCAATGTTGCCAACACCAGAAGCGGTGTGGCAGGCAAGCCGGTGAAGGCCATCATGGCAAGGAAACAGGCGGTGATTGCCATGGCCATCCAGCGCCCGGTGAGTTGGCGGGTCAGCTCGGTCCCCAGGTCATACTTACCACTGGACCGCGTGACGATCAGACCAGCAGCGATGGAGATAACAAACGAAGGCAACTGCGAAACCAAACCGTCACCGATGGTCAGCTTGGTGAAAACTTCCAATGAGGTACCAAAGCCCCACTGCTTTTCAAACACGCCGATGGCAAAGCCGCCGAGGATGTTGATGATCGTGATGATAATGCCTGCAATGGCGTCACCACGCACGAACTTGGCAGCACCGTCCATCGCTCCGTAAAAGTCCGCTTCCTGGGCAATGTCTTCACGACGCTTCCGTGCGGACTTCTCATCGATCAAGCCGGCATTCAAATCTGCGTCGATAGCCATCTGTTTACCGGGCATGGCGTCCAAGGTGAAACGCGCAGCCACTTCGGAGATACGGGTCGCACCTTTGGTGATGACCACGAACTGCACAATGATCAGAATCACAAACAGGATCAAACCGACAATCAGCGAACCACCGGTCACAAACGAAGCAAAACTCTCAATGACCTTGCCAGCAACCGCGGTCGCTTCTTCAGGCGATGTGGTGTTGGCAGCGAGAATCAAACGCGTCGATGCGATGTTGAGCACCAGTCGGAACAACGTGGTGGCAAGCAGCAGCGACGGGAAAACCGAGAACTCCAACGGCGAAGCAACGTAAATGGTGGTCAACAAAATCAACGCAGCCAAGGCGATGTTGGTGGCAACAAGCATGTCCATCACCACCGGCCACAGCGGGACGACAATCACACCCAACAGACAGACAAACGCGATCGGCACGAACAGCTGCTGATAGCGCCCGATCTTGTTGATCCAGCCAGGAATGTTGAGTTGTGATGCCAGTTGTGCCATTTGCTTTGGTGTTCCGGTTGTTGTCGGTTCCTTGCAGTTTGTTCGTTGGTTGTAACTGTCTAATTTGATTGCGTTGATTGAGGGACTAGTGACTAGGGACTAGCGACTAGGGTTGTGATTCGAATGTCAGTTGTATTGTTCATGTCTTTTCCCTAGTCCCTAGTGGCTAGTCCCTAGTCCCTTCTCAGGACATCGCCAACTCCTCACGTCGATTAAGCCGATACACGTAGGCCAAAATCTCAGCCACCGCTGCGTAATACTCCGGCGGGACTTCCTGGCCGACTTCCACATTGCGATAGAGCCCGCGAGCCAGTTCCTTGCGCTCCACGATGGGAATCTCGTGTTGCATGGCAATCTGGCGAATGCGAAAAGCCATAATGTCAGCGCCCTTGGCAATGAGCTTGGGGCTACGCATCGTGGCTGAGTCATATTTGAGTGCGATGGCAAAGTGCGTCGGGTTGGTGACGATCACATCGGCCTGCGGGACCGACGCGGCGGTGCGCTGCATGGCCAACTGTCTGGCGACGCGGGCTCGACGCTGCTTGATCATCGGATCACCGTCCATACGCTTGAGTTCTTCCTTGACTTCCTGCTTGGTCATTTTCAGATCAGTGGTGTGCTGCCAACGCTGATAGGCGTAATCGGCGACGGCAAGAATCAAGAGCACCGCACCGATCCACAAGGCCATCATGAACACCAATTCCCATGCAGCGGTCATCCCGGCCATCATCTGTAACTCAGCAAGCTTGATGATCTCCAGGCGATGCATGTAGATGTACATCGATGCCACCGCGCCGATGATGCCCACCTTGCCAAGGCTCATGATCAGGCGCGTCCAACCGCGCATGCTCACCATGTTCTTCAAACCCTTGAGCGGCGAAAGCTTGGTCAGGTCAATCTCCAAAGGCTTGGTGGTGACCACAAAACCGACCTGAAAAATCGTCACCACCAAAGCAACCAATGCCACCCCCAACGTCAACGGCACCAAACCTTGCAACAGGACCGTCCCCGTGAAGACCGGCAGATTCACCACGTCCAAAGCACGTGTTGGATTGGGCGTATGCGTGTTGCTGAGCATCGCTGCCAGGATCACTTTCATCCCACCAAGCAAACGTCCGCCAAAAATGTACAGCAAGAACACGGCAGCAATCAGCGACAACGCTGCTGTGAGGTCCGTGCTCTTTGGAATGTTCCCATCGTCGCGCGCCTCTTGAAGGCGCCGGGGCGTTGGGGCTTCCGTTTTTTCTGCATCAGTTTCGGCCATGTTTCAGGAACTTCTGATTCGGGTTAAGGACTAATCAATAAACGTCAATGAAAACTTCCGGGGCTTCCGGGGCTTCCGGGGCTTCCGGGGGTTAGGGTGCAAAGAAAAGGCTGATTCTCCTAAGTAGTACATGAAGGTCCGTGCCATACACGTTGAACATCACGCCCAGGGCACCGATGACAATCAGGGCGCCGCAGACGATTCGAACCGTAAAACCAATACTCAAAATGTTGAGCTGGGGCACGGTGCGAGCGATGAAACCCATCGACACCGTGAGCATGAAAAACAGGCAAAGCAGTGGTGCAGACACACGCAAACCAAGCTCAAACATGGCATGACAGAGTCCCACGATCAGGTCGATGACATTGCCCCCCACCACAAACGACCCTAGCGGGATGTCGTTGAAGCTCCCCACCAAAGTGGTCAAGACCACGCGGTGGCCGCCGATGATCACGAAAATGGACAACGCGAGCATGAAGAAGAATTCACTGATGATACCGACTTCTTCACCGACTTCGGGGTTGTACACACCAGCAATGCCCAGGCCCATCTGCTGATCGATGATGCGCCCGCCGACCTGCATGCCGAAGATGGGTAGCGAAGCACCAAAGCCAATGAGAATACCGATGAGCATCTCCATGGCGACGGCGGCTCCCATGGTCCAAAAGAACATCCCGTTGGTCACGATCGGCATGACATTGGGTAATGCCGCACGCCCCGGCTCGATGAGCATCGGGTAAACACAACAGGCTACGGCGACGGAAAGGAGCATGCGATAACGCACGGGAATGGTCGTTGAACCAAACACCGGTGCCATGAAAAAAATCCCGGCGATGCGGAAGAGCACCAACAGCCAGGCAGGCACGTGATTTAACATGGGTTCAAAGCCAATAGGCACGCTATTTCGACTCCTTTTTTTGATTCACAATTCAACAAGACATTTTTCACCACAGAGGACACAGAGAGCACAGAGGCGAGAAAGACAGCGGCTTTTTTGCTTTTTTCTCTGAGTCCTCTGTGTCCTCTGTGGTGAAACTGCCTTTCTATCCGCCGGAGAACATTTTCCTTGCAAAGTCCAGGATCATGGTTGCGATCCACGGGGTGACCAGGATCGTGACAATCACCATGCCAATGATCTTGGGAACAAAACTTAATGTCTGTTCCTGAATCTGTGTCATGGCCTGAAAAACACTCACGCCCATACCGATGACCAATGCTGCACCGAGAATCGGCAGACTCAGCAGCAGCATTAACGTCAATGCTTCACGCACAATGTCAACAGCCTGATCAACGGACATGATTCAAATCCCTTTTTTGAACCGCCAAGACGCCAAGAACGCCAAGGTCGGAAAGAGAAAATATCATTTCAGTTTTCGCTGCGTTCATGCTTGGTTTCTTTTTGGTTTCAAACAACATCACTTATCTCTTAGCTCTTAGCTCTCTTAACTTGGCGGTTTTAATTTGACCCCAGCTACGTTGTCACACCGGGGACAGCGAAGCTGCTCAATATATTGCCGGTGACAAGTTGCCAACCGTCAACCAACACGAACAGCAACAACTTGAACGGCAGGGACACCATCACCGGCGGGAGCATCATCATGCCCACACTGATCAAAATGCTGGCCACCACCATGTCGATAATCATGAACGGCAAATACAGTCGAAAACCAATCAAAAACGCGGTCTTCAGTTCACCGAGCATGAATGCAGGAATCAACGTCACCATGTCCACATCCGCACGACGCAACGTCTGGGGCTCACTGATGTCCACGCCACGGTATCGCAGCAGCATGTACACATCGCCCCAATTGCCTGCATACTCGATCTGGTCAAACATGAAATCACGCAGCGGCTGCTTGGCACGACTCCATGCGGTCAACTGGTCCAGCTCGTTGTTCTGCATCGGGATGATGCATTCCTTGTGAATCCGGTCGAACGTCGGTGCCATCACCAATAACGTCAGGAACACCGACAGCCCCACGATCACCTGAGATGGGGGCAGTGACTGTGTACCCATTGCCTGGCGAAGCAGTGCAAAGACCACGACAATACGCGTGAAGCTCGTGGTCATAATGATGATCGCAGGTGCGATCGAAAGCACTGTCAGCAACACAATGATCGACAGTGAACTGGATAACCCCAGGCTGTCGACTTCCGTGCCTTCCTGTGGCTGAAGCGGAATCGCCCGCCCTACGCGCTCAAGCACGGAGATCGGGTTGGCCGGGTCAAGGTTGTCGACTTCCACGCGATTGGTGTTCTGCTGGGTTGACTGAGCGGTCACATCAGACGTCATGCACAACGGCACAAACATCAGTAAGACAATCGCAAGCCAACGCCAATTTCCGGTTGACTGGGCGGACTGGATTGGCATCGCCTGGCATTGCAGCGAACCTGTGGACTTGCGATCACACAGCAGATGACTTGTGAAGAACATGGGGGATGGGACCCAATTGATCAGCTTACGCATCGCGTCCCCCCTTCCCGCCACTCATGGCACGGATACGCGAAAGCAAACTGGAAAGCTCATTGCGGGTCTTGTCGATCATGTGTTCGTCATCATCACCGCCATGCTCACGGGTAAAGCCCGAGGGGTTGTCCATCTCGGTGTCTGCACGGTTGAGCAGTTGGTTGAAACTCTGGCTGATACTGCCGGGCTTGGATGCGGAGATGGTGGTGAGTAAACCAGCCACCTCGTCGGGGTCATCGACATTGGCTAATGTGCGAACACCAGCAGGCCCTTCACTGACGACGATGATCCGCTGTCCAAGACGCAGAAGCATGACCTGGTTTCGCGGTGATAGCGATGTACGGCTGAGCACTTCGACAATGCCACTGCGTCCCCCCATCACCGGGCGACCGGAGAGCTTGTTCATGCCCATTCGCATGGCAAAGATCAACGCGATCACCACGCCCAATGCCGTGATGGTATTGAGTATCCACGAACCGGTATCCGAGAAGCTGCCCAGCGGTTCTTCTTCATTGGGATTTGAATCTGGAACCAAGCCTTCACCCGGAGCGCCCAGTGGCTTGCGTTCGTTGGGATTGGCCATGAGTAACTCACGGCTTCGGACTTCGTTTTCCGTCGGCTGAGCGTCAGCGGGTTTGTACATCGGCAAAGGCTTGGACTCATTGCTGGCAGACTGATTGGCCTGACGCTGAGCGTTGAGCTCCTGCTCTTTACGGGCTGCTTCATCACGCATCCGCTGCGCCAGTTCCACCAACGGATCAGCATTGGACTTGGTTGGTGAATTGGATGTTGCAGGCGCGGTCGGTGAAGTGGGATTGGTCGGCTGCTTGGGAACCGTGGGCATCAACGGACGCGATTCGGTATCCGAAGCCTGCGCCAAAAGCAGGGTCCAATCAGAGTCGGATTTCGCCGTATTTTGCGTGGTATGTTGTGTTTGGGAACGAGACGAAGATGAGGCTGTGGAGGTGGCTTGCGCCCATGTGACACCCGCTGTCGCTATGAGACACCACAGCAACGCAAGTGAGCGCACCAAATTTGACCAACTCCTGGTCATGGCCAATCCCTGGCCTTTCCGCAGATGCTCCGCATCCGCAATTGCAACGGCTCCGCCGTCACTTCAAATTGTCGATCAACCGGCCTTGGCGGCTTCGGCTTCTTCATCCAGATTCGCGACGATTTCACTGACACGAATACAGAAGTTGTCATTGAGCACGAGCACTTCGCCACGCGCCACCAGTCGATCATTCACATACACGTCCACCGGGTCACCGGCGAGTTTGTCCAGTTCGATGACTGAGCCGTCGGTGATTTTCAGAACATCCTCAACGAGCATGTTCGTGCGACCCAGTTCAATGGCCACATGCAAATCCACATCACGCAGCATGTCAATGCCTTCGGGTGCATTGGGTGAGTCCATGAGCGATCCGGGGATGTCCCCATCACCGAGCGCTTCACTGGCTGCATCCTGCATCGCGGAGACCGATTTGCTGGCGTCATCCAAGGCCCCCTGAACGATTTTCGCGGCCTCCTGCCGTGAGCTATCGTCGTTGGGATCAGATTGTTGTGGATCTTGGGCCATTGTACTACCTAGGTTACCATGACTGGGCGCAATTGTCTTGGGCTAAACTCAATAATCCGCCCTGAAACGTGTACATTTTCGAATTAAAACCTCTTCGACGAGAGGTTGGCCGGTCTGCTCGTCCTTGCCGAACATTTCATCCATCTTGGCCTTGATCTGACGACGCAGTGTCGCGAGGGTCGGCTCTTCCAGAAGCAGCGGGTCAATGCTGCGGAAGATGGTGGCAATTTCGGAGGAGACGCGGACGTTCATGTTCTGCATGTCGTTCATCACCCGGTCACGATGCTTGCGACGCAGGAGGATGTAAACTTCGGTGTCGTAAAGATAGGTGCGCCCCATTTTGGAGTTGGGGAACTTGTCGGAGACCACCAGTTCCTCGACCTGTTGGTTGGCCAGCGCTTCGGCATCAAGTGCTGCGGGGTCGGCCTGAACGGGCGAGGGCTTGCCGGCAATCATGAACGCCGTGGTGATACCGATCCCTTCGAGGATCAGAATCGATGCCACGATGATGATCGCCTTCATCGGGATCTTACTTTTCTTCTCTTCACCTTCGGGTTGTTGAGCCTCTGCCATATCTCACCTGCCCTTCTGGGGGGCAATCTCTCAATTCAAATCAACAAAACACTTTATTCTGTTTCGGCACGATCAAAGTCCGACACCAGTGCTTCAATCACATATATTTCCACACGCCGATTGGGCTGTAACTGTGCCCAGCCGTAAACTTTCTGTTTCACCGGCTCATTCTCGGCGTTGGCGACCAAACGAATCCGCTCGGGACGAATGCCGACCTCTTCACTGGTCAAAAAGTCCATCACGGCCTTGGCGCGAGCAAAACTCAAAGCCCAGAGATCGGCGTAAGGCGAATTGACCGAAATCTCTCGACGGGCGGCATGGCCGGTGAGTTCGATCTTGGTGTTATTGCCTTTGATCTCTTTGGCAACGACTTTTAACCCACGTTTAGCCAAGGGTGTTAAATCACTGCTACCCGGTTCAAACGTGATGCGCCCGCCGACGGCAAATTTCTGGCCTTCGCGGACTTTGGTCACTTCTCGCTCGCGGCCCTCAATACCAGGATCGTCCGCATTGGAGTGTTCTTTTTCTTTCTTGCGTTGTAGCTGCACCTCATCCAGACGCGGAATCAGACTCATTTCAGGATTGTCCTGCGTGGGCATGGCACCGCCACCGCCCTTCATCCCAAATGCCTTTTGCACCGCTTCAACCACCGCACGGTACTGGTCTTCTTTTTTGATCTCCGAAAGGGAGACCAGAATCACGAAGAAACACAGCAGCAGCGTCATCATGTCACCGTAGGTCACAAGCCATTCCGGTGCACCTTCTGGTGGGCAATTGCAGTCGTCTTTCGCCATGATGCTTACTCACGCACAATCGTCATGAACCTTATGCCGCCTGATCTGCGTTCATCGCAGCTGCCTGTGTCGGCGGCAGATAGGTCTTGAGTTTCTGTTCCACAATACGCGGGTTGTCACCACTTTGAATGGCCATGACACCCTTGATAATGATCGTCTTGTACAAAATTTCTTCAGCGGATCGCAACGCCAGACGGTCCGAAAGCGGCAGCGCGAACGCGTTGGCCATCAAGGCACCGTAAAACGTGGTGATCAAAGCCACAGCCATACCAGGACCGAGCTTGGAGGGGTCACCCATGTTCTGAAGCATGATGACCAGACCGACGAGGGTACCAATCATCCCAAAGGCCGGGCCGTACTTGCCGATGGCGTCGAGGGTGGCTTTACCACCTGCGTGACGATCCGCCACGTTGTCCAACTCGGTCTGCATGATCTGCTCGATGAGTTCAGGGTCCGTGCCGTCAACCGCCATTTGGATACCACTGACGATGAACGGATCGTCGATGTCCTTGGTCACGCCTTCGAGGGACAGAATCCCGTCGCGGCGGGCGATTTCTGCAAAGCTGACCATGTCTTCGATAAGTTTCTGCACGCTCTTGTCTTCATTGAAGAAGCAACGTTTGATGATCTTGATGATCTCTTTGACGGTCCCCACAGGGAAACACACAAAGAGAATGGTACAGGTGCCACCAATCACCATGATGATGGAGGGGACGTCGATGAAAATATCGATCTGCCCACCGGACATCATGGCCCAGAAGACCAATGCCCAGGTTCCCAACAATCCAAATAGTGATCCAATGTCCATAACGTACCTCTAGCGCGGTGAATTGAACGCTTTGTATCGTATTTATCGGTCGTTTGGCGATGGTTCCTTGAACCAGACCCCACGACGGACAAGGTGAAAACCCCAAATTTTCAATGAGGAACACCTTAATCAACATTTCAAAACCACCACAGGCAAGCCAAGTCTCATGACATTGACATGGCTAACTCGGTGGCAACAAGCCGCGAAGTGTCTGACCGTAGCGAATCGCTGCGTCAATCACTTCCTGCATCTCTTCCTTGACCACAAAATGATCGCCGTTCACCAATGTCACCATGGTGTCGGGGCTGGACTCGACGGTTCGAATCAACTCGGCATTGAGCACAAATTTTTTCCCGTTGAGTCGGGTGAGTGTGATCATCTCGTTTGTCCTTGGGAGCACTGGATGTGAATCCGGTGCAAGTAACGCCTTTTCCTAGTCGCTAGTTACCAGTCCCTATTCTTATCCCAACGTTGCCAGCAGTTCCTGGATCAACTGATCGGATGTCGAAAACACGCGGGAGTTGGCGGAGTAGCCGGTGGTGGCATTGATCAGGGTGATAAATTCGTTGGACAGATCAACGTTGCTCAGTTCAAGTGCTTGACCGATTGTTCGACCTGTTCCGTTGGTTCCCGGTGCGCCAAGAATTGGATCACCACTGGATGCTGTGACGTCGTACATATTTCCCGCTTCTTCGACAAGACCGTCACGGTTGACGAAGTTGGCCAGGACCAGCTGTCCCAGATCACGTTCAAGGCTGTTTGAAAAGACACCGTGAATCACGCCATCTTCCGAGAAGTAGTAGGACTCCAGCGTGCCGATCGGTGAACCGTCCTGCGACTGAGCAGCGATGGTACTCTGTGATGCAGCCAAAGCCGAGAGTGCGTCTTCGTCATCGAAATTCAGACTGATGGTTTGCGGGTTCAATGCACCTGTGTTGTCCAGATCCAGCGTGATTTCAGTATCTGTTGCCAGCAGGAATCGACCGTTGGTATCAAACTTGAGCGTGCCATCCCCGAGAATGCGTGACAGGTCGCTGTCATCTTCACTTTGGACATAGAAACGCCATGTCGTTCCCGCGTTGGACTTTTCTTCAAGCACGACGTTAAGGTCCAGAACGATTTCCTGTCCCAAGCTGTCATAGGCAATGAATGATGTACGAACGGATTCGCCGTTGGCTTCCTGGATTTCATCGAAGGTGAAAGGCAACGTGGGATTGGTTGATTTGTTGACAACCATGTTATCGCCTGTGATTTCCAGCTCACTGACGGTGCCTGTGTGGCCTTCGATATTGATCTGACCATTGGCAATGGTCGCCCCGCCGCTGATGGTCGGATCAATGCCGAAGATATCTTCATAGAAGTCCAGCAGGTCCTGCACGGTTGCACCAAAGTCATCGGACTCCGTGGTGTTGGTCAGGCCAATTTCAAAATCCTTGGAAGGCAAAGCCGCCCCGCCGCGAGTGACATTTTCAATGGTTAACACATCACCGCTTGCAAACAGCTGGTTGCCATCGGCATCGTAGAGACTTTCCAAAGGTGTGTTTTCATCCGCCAGGGTCACCTGGTTGGCATCGGCATAAAGCACGTTGGATTGGACGATCGTACCGTTGGTTGCCACATCACCACCACTGTTGAGTGTGCCCCCGAAATCGATGTTGGATGTTGCTTCTGCAATGGTCAGTGAACCGATGGGAATATTCAGATCACCAACGACACCAGCAACGATGTTGTAATCATCATCCACGCTGTAACCCTGGATGCGTCCCCCATTGGCATCCACGAGATTCTGGTCGGTGTCCAAGCCGAAATTACCTGCACGGGTGTACTTTTGATTTCCCCCATAGTCGGAAACAAAAAAGCCGTTACCTTCAATGGCTACGTCGGAGTTAATGCCGGTGAGGGTGGGTGTACCGTCTGTGAAATTATGTGTCGTACCGGAGAATTTCACACCTAAACCAACCTGCGTGGGATTGGTGCCACCGCTTTCGGCAGTTGGGGAAGTCCCGTTGGATAGGTTGCGGTAAATCTGCGTTTCAAAGTCGGCACGCGAAGACTTAAAGCCCGTGGTGTTGGTGTTGGCAATGTTGTTACCCGAGACATTGATCACGCTCGAGTTGGCGTTGAGCCCCGTCATCGCGGTGTATAGTGCAGTTGTCAAACCCATCCGATTTCTCCTTCTCAATCACGCGACCCGTCAACGGTTGAACCTTCGCTATTGCGAGTCAACATGTCACGAAGCGCGGCATTTTCAATTCGATCCAATCCACCGAGTTGGCTTAGCATCTGCAATGGTTGGACGGTTACTTCTTCCTGTGAATCAACATCGCCCATGGCCATGTCCGACGGCGTCACAGTGCTTGTCTGTTGCTGTAAACCCGCGAGCATTTGCTCGAAGGACTGATCCTCCAAGGGCAGGTTCTGTGTCCTGCTTGCCGGTGCGACACCATCAGGCCGAACAATCGGCATGAGCATCTGCAACAACAACTGTGAGCTGGAGGAAGTCTCACCCATCCGTCAAAGATCCTTGCTTAAGCATCGCTCTGAATAATGCGAGTCACATTGGCCATCGGCAGTGTCTTACCCGTGTCCAGTTCCAGGTATGCCGAACCGTCCTGAACGGTCACCGCCGTGACAATGCCATCCACCGAATCCAGATCATCAGTACGTCCTTCAACGGATTTACCGATGAGGCCTCCTGCTGTAGCAACCTGGTTTTGAAGAACCAATTCAGCAATGCTATCGCTTAAGGACATCTGCGATTCCACCGTGCGCAGTGTCGAAAGTTGTTCGAGTAAGGCTGAAGAATCCTGGGGCTCAAACGGATCTTGATTGGCCAACTGTTCGGTGAGGATGTTGATAAAGTCCTCACTGCTCATCGCCCCGAATGCACCGGAAGACGATGTTGCAGTTGAACTGCTGATGCCACTGACGGCTGAGGACATGTTAAGCTCCTTCTATTCCAAACCGACTCAAAGTTGCGAGTCGAGTTGTGTTGCAAAATTCTGCGATTCACTGTTGTTGGTTGTCTCCGACGATTCCTGATTGCCTGAGTCCTGGCGTGCGTACTGCCCACGACTGCGACCATCCGACGGAGATTGTTGCTGCTGATCCTGCCCCGATGCATTGGCATTGGAACTGTTGGCAGGACGATGCGTGACTTCCAGACGCTCGACGGTCAAACCCTGTCTTTCAAGGGCTTGGCGAAGCTGGGAAAGCTCACGACTCATTAACGTTTGCACCGACTGATGCTCCGTCTGGAAGCTGGCGGAGACCTTGCCCCCCTGCATCTGGATGTCCACTTTCACCTGCCCCAGTTCGGGAGGCATCATGCGAATGGTGATCGTGCCCCCCTTCTGGTTGACCGCGTTGGACAACGCACGCGAGACGCGCGAAACGTTGGCAGCGTCCGACTCTTGCGAGCTCTGCGTGTTGGGCAATTGCAGCTGTTGATTGGCTTGCTGATCCGAAGTGCTGCTGGTTTGCAACACCGGCGAGATGGTGTCGGTGAGTGTGAAAGTTGCCTGCTGCGATTGCCCGGCGCCTTGACCGTTGGCAATCCCGAGCATGCGCAACATGGCGTCGGCTACGTCCTTGGCATGCTTCTGAGAGGTGTCGCCCTGCTGTGGGTTTTGCTGTTGTGCAGCTTCGAGCAACGGACTATCCGTCGCGGCGACATGATCTGTTGCTGTCGTTTGTGTTGAATAAGCTGAGTTATCGACGTTCTGATTGACTACCTGGTTTTGCGATTCAGCGACGACGCCGCCTTGAGCAGCTTCCATTTCGTCGGTGGCCAGCTCGTCATCATTCTGCTCTACATCGCCTTGCAGGTCCTGCTGATCGTCGGTCTGCTGAGCCTGTTCATCGACTTGATCAACAGCTTGATCTTGATCGTTTTCGTCTGTTTTACCCGTATTTTTCTCAGATTGAGCCTGCGTTTGTTCCCGAGTTTGGGCAGACTTCTGCATGACCTGATCAAAGCGACCTGTCGTGTCAGACGAAGTGCCACGTGACCGCGAAGTCATGCGCGCAGCATCGGTAAATGGAGCATTGGATACCAGATTGGATGCGACTGCTGTCATTACACCACCAACAGAAAATCACTTTGATGCCATGGGCATCACACCTTCGGGCAGATCACCTTCAGGAGTAATCCCACGCGTACGCAATGCCTCAAGCAGCTGAGCTGCCACGGGCACTTCCTCATCGGCCTTGAACTGATTGATAATTGCTGCAGACTTACGCAACTGCATGGCTGCGAGATATTCGACGACATCGTCCATTTGCCCCTGCTTGATCAGCTCCATAAAAGCCTGTTTGGCGAGCTTGGGCTTGATACTGGAATAGGACTCAACGACACGTTCAAAGTCGGCATCAAGTCGCTGGGTTTCCATGTCTTGCTTGGCCTGTTCAAACGCCTCACGGTCGGCATCAAGCTGTTTCTTTTCCCTGGCAAGCTGTGCCTTGGCAAACTCGAGATTGCGGTTCATATCTTCCATCTCACGTTGCAAACGCTGCACCTTGGCCAGAACGATATCCCGCTTCATCTGATCTTCCTGCAGACGATCGGTCACCGATGTCGGACCGTCAGCCACCTCGGCCATGCGATCCTTTTCCTTCTGCAAGGCCAAATGTTCAGCATCGAGTTTGGCTTGTTCTTCAGCTTTGACTTTCTCATCTTCAAGGCTCAGCGCAAAGATATCCTTGACCTTGTACAGACGTTCGCTGCTAATGCGATTGGTCAAGCCAAGCCAGGCAACACCGCCTGCTGCGGCAAGCAGGTGAATGAGAATGATCGTGAGGATGACTGCGCCGATTGTTTTCACGTCGTTTCAACTTCCATCATGGTCCGGCGCGTATACGCTTGCGTCGCCAGATCATCCAGCCGCGCCGCTTCACGACGTTGCTGGGTCCGTTTGAATTGCTCGTACTGCTTCTCACGTAGCAAATCCAATGCCTTGCGCTGACGCATTGCTTCAACAAGCTGCTTTTGAGCTTCGGCAATGCGCGACTCGAGGCCGGCAAGTTCACGGACGATGGTTTGTGCACGCACTTGGGATTGCCCCGAAAAACGTGCAAATTGTGAAACACGGGTCATATCCACCTCGCCGACAAGACCGTCAGAGAGTTGGCGTTTTGAGTCTGATAACTCCGACTGAATCCCACGCAATTGATTGTGAAAAATCATGCGATGTCGGATGAGTTTGGCCAATTCGCGCTGCTTCTGATCCTCGATCATCTTGCGTTGACGGAGAACCGGTTCAAGTTTAAATGCGAATTTAGCCATGGCTTGTCACTTTATGCGGTGTTATCGGGCGGGGGTCAACGGCGACGCTGCAACTGGGCTTGGCGCATCCGCTGGTTCTGTTGGGCAAGCTTGGTTTTGTTCTGCTCGATGATGTGGCTCACCGCGATCAATTGCTTGGAGGTATGCGTGAAAACATCCATCTTGCCGCTGGGGGGCATCTCGCTGCGCCCCTGCATCAGAAGCTGATCGATGGCAGGTTTACAGGCAATCGCCAAATCGAATTCTTCATTGCTCCCATCGGCGTAGGCACCGATGTTCAGCAAATCTTCGACATCCTTGTACGCAGCCAACAAGCGCCGAACTTGCGCGGCAGCTGTCGAATGTTGCGCGTCAATGACGTCATCGGCTACACGGCTGATCGAACCGAGCACATCCACTGCGGGCCAGTAATTGCGGTGAGATAGCGCACGTGAAAGCAGAATGTGACCATCCAGAACACCACGTGCGGCTTCGGAAATCGGGTCGTCATCCACGTCCCCTTCCACGAGCACCGCGTACAAACCGGTGATCGCACCTTTACTGGTTCGGCCCGAACGCTCAAGCAGAATCGGGAGCATGGAAAACACACTGGGCGTAAAACCCTTGGTCGCAGGCGGCTCACCGGTGGCTAAACCAACCTGACGTTGAGCCTGACAGAAACGTGTGAGTGAGTCCATGATCAGAAGGACGTTCTTGCCTTGATCTCTGAAAAATTCGGCAACGGTCGTGGCAGCCTGGGCAGCACGAATGCGCAGCAAAGGTGATTCGTCACCCGTGGCCACCACGACCACTGCCCGCTTCAGTCCCTCTTCCCCTAACTGCTTTTGCACGAAGTCCTGAACTTCACGCCCACGTTCACCCACCAACCCCACCACGATAACATCCGCGGATGTCCCGCGCGCCATCATGCCTAAAATCGTACTTTTGCCTACACCCGGCGGTGCAAAGACACCGATACGCTGACCACAGCCCAGGGTTGTCATTGCATCGACCACGCGAACGCCGGTGCCCAAAGGCTCATCAATCAACGGGCGATCCATCGGGTCAACCACCTTGGGATAAAGTGATCGCGGTCCAACACCGGTGATCGGGCCTTTTTCATCAATGGGTTGTCCAAGCGCGTTGACCACACGCCCGAGCATGTTGTCTCCAACAGGTACGGTCTGAGCGAGCTGGATCAGCGTCACAACATCGCCGCGCTTGATCCCGCCGGTTGCACCGAAGGGCATGACGAGTACTTCGTCTTTATCAAAACCAACCACTTCACCAAGTAGTGGATCACGCGATTCGATACGTACCATCGCACCGACAGGCACGCTGATCCCACCAACACGACAAGCCAAACCACGCACCTCCAGAACCTGCCCCTGCATCTCGATGAACGGGGTTTGTTCGAGAATCTCAAGTTGCTCAGCGATGCGGGTCATGCTGCGTCAGTATCCGGTTTTGGGGTCTTGGTTCTGTCTTGTGCTTGTGGGCTTTGAGAGGAGGGTTGGGTGTCAGGCTCAGCCGCTTCATGCCGAGGTTCAGCGTCTTTGGGGGCTTTAACAATATCTTCGGCTTTTGCAGCTTCTTCAACGACAGGCTGATCGTTTAACAAAGCATCAATCTGGGCCGTGTTCTGCTCGATGACGTCGTCGATATTCGCTGCAGGCTTGTCTTCGGGGATGTCCTGTTGCTCTGCCTGTTCTTGAACTTGCTGTTCGGATTTATCCGGCTCCTCTGCGGTTTCCTGGGGGAGCGGGTCCATTTCATAATCACCGGGCAAAAGCAGTTCGACTGCACGACGCAGCTGTGTTTCCAATGTCGCGTTAAGCCGCCCGTGTTCATGAACGAGAATACAACCACCGCGGCCGATGTTCGGATCATCAACCACGCGCATGCTCTTGAACTGCCCAAAGGACTCAATGAGTTGAGGCATGACTTCGAGCATTACTGCACGGTCTTGAGGATTCACATGAATACTCAGACTCGTAGCGCCGGTCATGTTCTTTAAGGCAGCGGTCACCTGATCCACGATGACCGTGGAATCAACCTGCAATTGACGATGAAGGATTTTTTCAGCCAATCGCAAGGCCAACTCGATGACACTGTCTCGAGCATCCAAGTCCAGCTGACTATGATATTCATCCCACGCGCGACCGGCTTCGCCCCACGCTGTGACCAAGGGATCAAACTGTGCCTTGGCATTGGCGACCGCTTCTGCATGACCGTTGGCCAAACCTTCGGCATGGCCTTTCTCAAAGCCTTCAGATTGCCCCTTGGCAAAGCCTTCGGAATAGCCTTTCTCAAAGCCTTCTTCGGCGTGATCATCGGTGACCTTCTGGGCTTTGGCGCGAGCTTCAGAAATGAGCTTTTCCGCAGTCTGCTCGGCTGAGGCTTTGATCTGCGCAGCCTGTTCGGTCACGTCGTTCATGTTCAGAACGATCGCTTCTTTGAACATTGCAACAGATTGGTCAGCTTTGATTAACGGCATGGTTTTTTGAATTTCAGCTTAAAAAATCAGTCTTTATTGACGCAACGCAACAACACTCAAGCTGCGATTAAACCACGGCGTCGGCTGCACCGCCACGACCGGAGATGATGATGTCGCCCGAGTCTTCCAGACGACGGACAATATCGACGATACGCTGCTGAGCACCTTCGACGTCCGAGACACGCACCGGGCCCATGTACTCCATATCTTCCTGAATGAGCTGTGAAGCACGTTCGGACATGTTGGTGAAAATCTTGTCCTTGAGGTCTTCGCTAGCCGTCTTGAGTGCCAAAGCCAACTCTTCGTTGTCGACTTCCTTGAGCACCGACTGAATGCCTTTGTCGTCCACGAGCATGATGTCTTCGAAGACGAACATCAGGCGGCGAATCTGTTCGACAAGATCCGGGTCGTCGGATTCGAGGCCTTCCATGATGCCTTTTTCAGTGCTGCGATCGACGAGGTTGAGCATTTCAGCAACGGTTTCAACGCCACCGATTTGTTCGAAGGTCTGGCCGAGCATGTTCGACAGACGCGCTTCCAAACCGGCTTCGACTTCGTGGATGACTTCGGGATTGGTCTGGTCCATGTTGGCAACACGCTTGACCACTTCCAACTGCTTGGGGCCCGCCAGTCCAGCAAGAATTTCCGATGCCTTGTGGAACGGCAGGTGGGAAATAATCAGCGCGATCGTCTGCGGGTGTTCATCTTGAATGAAGGTCAGCAGGTTGGTGGACTCTGCTTTTTGCAGAAAGGAAAACGGCGTCTTGCGAACCTGCGTGGAGATCTGCTGAAGAATCTTGTCTGCTTCACCGGGATTCATACTTTGCATCAGCAGAATCTTGGCGTAATCCAGACCACCTTCAGAAGCCCATCGTTGCGCCAAAGCCATGTCATAGAATTCGGAGATGACTTTATCACGGGTGTCCTGGCCGATGTTGCCCATCCCCGCCACTTCACGGGTGACGTTTTCGACGGACTTGGCTTCCATTTGCTTTAAGAGCATGGTGGCAGCATCTTCATCCAATGCCAAAAGCAGGATGGCCGCCTTTTTGAGGCCCGAGAGCTCTTCGTATGGCCCAGCGTCTATGCCGTTTTTTCCCATGATTCATCTCACTATCGTTCGTCAGCGACGTATCGTGTCGCAGCTATTTATCCTTGAAGCATCCGCATCACCGAGGGATTAATCATCCGACTCCACCCAGCGGTTGAACAAGGCAGCGGCTTCGGACGGATTGGCACGAACCATTTCACTGATCTGTTCAGCGAGCTTGCGCATCTGGATTTCATCTTCGTCGACCTCGACACCTTCCATGCCGGTCTCAGCTTCTTCGACTTCACCGAGCAGGTCATCCTCAGAGGGCAGCGATGGCGGGACACCAGCCAGTTCCTCGACGGACGGGAGCTTGGGCTGACGCAGTGCTTTACGAACCATGCCGAACATGAGCATGATCGCCAGGAAGGTCAGGCCACTGAGCACCGCCGGCTGGAACCAGGGTTGCTTGATCATGGCAGCAAAACCAGTGAGTTCCTTGGAGCTTTCGCGGAAGGCAAGCAACGCTTCGGGGTCGGGGATCATGTGTGCCTTGACGACACCTTTATCCGCAGCCGAAATCAGCGGTGCGACCTGGTCTTCGATGCGAGGCAGTTCCGTCGCCACCTCAGCCTGAATGTCTTCTTCAGTCGGTTCGGCATCACCGGCAGCGCCGCCACGCATTTTGATGCGGCCGACGAAATAGGTTCGCGGGATGTTGACGGTGACGGAGACCTGCATAACGGTGTTGCCCACCGTGTGTGACTTGGAACGTTCAACCATGACCGGGCCACCAAAATCACTGCGTGCCTTGGCGATTGTTTCCTGGGTCCCCTGCTGACGGGCCCCGGCAATGCTCAACCCGGTGTTGGGACGGACCCCCGGTTCACCACGATCCGAAACCGTCTTGCGTTCGATGTCTTCAGTTTCCTGAGCCGTCAGGCGTTCGGACTTTTCATACGCATAAGTCTCGGTGTCCTTGGCAAGCATGGGGTCGTTCTTGACGTTGACCGCAACACGCACGCCGGGGATGTACCCCAGGGCATCGATGATCTTGGTTCGGTAGTGCTCTTCCTGGGCTTTGAGAAATTCAAAGGTTTCCGAGGGAGCGACCACGCCATCATCAATCCCAGTGAACTGGCGGCCGTAGCTTGAGTCGATGACGGTGACATCCGCCGGTTCAAGCTCAGCAATCGCACCGGCAACCAGGCCTGCAATCGCCTGAGCCATGTGCTTATCCAACGGCTTGCGGCGCGCCATTTTCACGTTGACCGAAGCGGTGGGTTTGACGTAGGTGGTGCCAAAACCAATGTCATCGGGCTTGGCAATAAAGACATCAGCGTGTTCAACGCCTTTCATTTTCGATGCGATCGTCGACAAGGTCTTACGCAGCGCGAGCATGTAAGCCTGCTTGTTCTGTTCATCACTCATCCAGGGTGAGTGATTCTTGATCAGATCATCAAAGGCGACGGAAGTGTCTTCGGTGAGTAGCTCGGAAGACTGAAGAATGGAGATGGCTTCAAAGCGTTTGGTGGAGGGAACGTAAATCTGCCCTGCCTTGGCGGTGACATCGATATTCTCCGCTTCGAGGCGCGCGACAACTTCGGCCTGATTCTTACCTGCGAAAGAGGTAATGGGAACCAAATCCGTGCTCGGGACATAAGCAAGAATAAGCAGCCCCGACAACCCGAGGCAGACAATCAGCGCAAGCATCAACCACTTCTGACTGGGGGTCAGTTGATCGAACAATGCGCGGGCCTGCAGCCAGTGCCGTCTGAGGAATTCCATTGTCGGCCTCCATGCCGTGTGGGATCACATCTCCAACCGTGATTCCGGTTATCGCCTCCTGCGATACTGTGTTATCGGTCGTGGGTCATGAAAATCTCCAATTTTCATGATCAGGGACTTGGGGCTAGGGACCAGGGACTAGGGGAAAGGCAGAAAAGACAGGAAAAACCAGTGGTTTAATGTCTTATCCCTAGTCCCTAGTCGCTAGTCCCTAGTCCCTAAAATCACACGCGCATCTGCTTGATTTCCTCATACGCGTCGACCATTTTGTTGCGCACCTGCAGCAGCATCTGGAAAGCAAGGTCAGACTTCTGCTTGGCCATCATGACCTGGTCCACGTCATC
>JBICHS010000437.1:0-5852 GCA_043101135.1 Phycisphaeraceae bacterium JB051 | reverse complement strand
AACAGAATGCCACTGGATTCAGGCCTGCGCGGGAATGACGTGATGAGATATCCAAAGAGTTATTTAAAACCGCTTCTGCCGTTGGGCATTCTGAAAGGTGCCTGCCTTTATCTGTGTTCATCTGTGTGAATCTGTGGCTAAAAACTGCCTTGATCACAAATGCAAACACAACAGATATCACCCAATCACTCAGCGGTGATCTCTGAAAAACTGACCGTCCCCTGCAGATGCTCCATGCTGGGGCGCGGGACGCTGATGTAAAAGTGTTTGGTCGGGAAGTTCACAAAGCCGTCATTGGCACCGCCCCAGTGTTCAAGCTTGCGGTCAAGTGGAATGCGGATGGTTTCCCAATCACCAATGCCGTTGATTCGCGTCTTGTATTGCAGGGTTTGCCCGGTCGAATCAATCACGCGAAACGTGAGCTTCTGAGCCACATCGGACTTGGCTTTGAAGCTGATGCCGCTTGCACCTTTGCCAACAATCATGGGCGCCCCTGCCAGGACATAAGGCATGGACTTGGTGGTGGATTGTGTGAAGTCATATGCCAGCACGCCCATGTCAACGCCGTCCTGTGATTGCAGTTTGAAGCTGCCCTGCCCTGTGTTCTTGAGAAACTTCCAGGTGACCGAGGGGGCGAAGCGTTTGAGGTCACCTTCGGTTGTCCCTGAACTTTGCGAACTGGCTTGGGGCGTGGCGACTGCTGAACCGCTACCACCAAGAATCATCGCATTGGCATACTCGACCTTGCCTGCAAGTTGTTCTTTTTGAGAGCGTGGAATGTTCATGGAGATGCTGGTGATGGGGAAATGCACTTTACCATCATTGGCACCGCCCCAGTGTTCAAGCTTGCGATCCAGTGGGATGCGGATGGTTTCCCAGTCACTGCCGCCCTGCAATGCGGTCTTGTATTGCAGGGTCTGCCCTGTTGAATCGGAAACGCGGAAGGTGAGTTTCTGAGCCAACGCAGTACGTGCGTTGAGCGTGATGGCATCACCGGCGGGAATGTTGACTTTGACCAGCGAAATGACATAAGGCGTGGACTTCGTGCCAGGGTTTGTGAAGTCAAAATGTGCAACACCAATGGGCGTGCCATCTGCGTCTTTGGCAACGTTGAATGAACCTTCGCCGGTGTTCTTGATGAACTTCCAGTTGGCATTCGAATCAAAGAGATTCAACGACTGATTGTCCCCCATCGCTACAGGCTTGGGTTTGGCGGTGGTGATCTTGCCCAGCTCCACGCCGGTTGGAATCACGACATACTGCGGGCTTCCCGAGAGTGAAAGTTTGAGTTGATTGCTTGTCGTCGACTTGCCATCAATGTCAGTGATGACAAACGTTGAACCAGCCGAATTGGTATCGATGGTGACATCATGCACGAGCGCTTCATCGGGGAAGCCGCCCGGCGCAGGCGAGGTCCACGCTACGAGTTGGCGATGGCCTTTGTCGTTCTCCCAAAGCAGCAGGTAGTCGCGATGGTTATCCGTGGTGAGCCGGCGGGCAAGCTGGTATCCATTGAGTTGTTTGATCATCACCTTGGCAGCTGTGAGAATCGGGCGCGATTGGTCAGGCGTCATCATCCCAAACGTCTCACCATCCCATTCATACCAGATGGTCAGTCGGACATCATGCAATTGATCGAGCATGAATTGGCGGACGAAATGCCATGCCTGATACTTGCGGAGTTCAACTTCCTTGCCACCGGACCAGCCTTCAAGCTCCAATTGCGTTTTGGGCTTTTGGACTGCAAAACCGCGTTCGGAGTTGAGCATGATCATGTCTGCGTGCCCATATTTTTCAAGCAATTTTCGCGTGATGTTATGGCCAATGGAAAACTCTTCAGGTGTCTTCACACCATACGGATGCACCGACCATGCCTTGATACCGGTATCCAAAATGCCTTTGGCAAAGCAGAATTCGGTCCACTGGTAACTGGGCTCCCAATAATTGGAAACCGAGCCAACCATCACAAATGCATCCGGGGCAGCCTTGAGCATGGCAGGCATGATCGTCTTGACCAGGTCGACATATTCCTGGGCAAAGGGTTCGGAGTTATGCGTGCCATCCTTGCGCCAGAAGGTGCGGATATTCGGCTCATTCCAGACTTCCCAGATGATGTCATAATCTTTGAAATGTTTGGCAACCGCTGCTGCAAAATTCGCAAAGCCTTCGCGGCCTGCCTGAGTCTGAATGCCCCCACGGCCGTCATCTTCATAGAGCTTGTTGTTGCCGAAGAGACAGCCCAGAATACGCATGCCCTTGGCTTTGGCATGATCAAATTCCTTCTGATACTTATCGAAGTTGTAAACGCCTTTCTCTTTCTCCACTGCATCCCAGTACACACCACGGCGGAAAGTGCTGAATCCGACCTCATGAACCTGGTCAATTGTCGCGGTGTTGAAGTTATGCGTCTTAAGTTGAACGCCACAGGATTGCGGGACGCCTGAAGTCACAGGTAGATCAGCACGAGCCGCCAACGGTGAGATCATGGTGACAGATAAAGACAAAACAGCTGAGAGAAAGTGCGTGTGGGACATCAATCAATTCCTGTTGGTGTGAATCAAACTGGCGAAACAAATTAATCTGATATATATCAGATTCAACAGTATCATAGATCACTCTGGCAACAAGTCAATGGTGATATCAGGGATTTTTTCAGCCATAAAAAAAGCCCAGCATTTGAGCCGGGCTTGTGAAGGCTGATTCTTTGAGATCAGGCAGTCAATGCATCAATGACCAAACAGCCAATCATCCGTTCGAAACGGTGATGCAGGCAAGCCGATGTCATTGGTCAGATTCGCCTGGTCTGGATTACTCGCCCAGGCATAACGCACTGCAATGGGATTGGGGACCGCGTCGGCCCAGACTTCAAGGGTGTTACGACTGGTGATCTTTGCCTGCGCCCAATGCCACTTGCGATCCTCATCCGCAATGATGCATTCGGTAATGGGCTTGCCATCGGATGTGGTCAAGCCGCTGCCGACTTGGTTGAAGATGAGAAAGATGCGCCCGTCTTTGATCTCATATGTATCAAACACGGGCCCGGTGTGCCGAACCGCTTTGCCATAGACATCGTGCAGTGCCCAGAGGCTTAGGCGCTTGCCGACATCGCGTTTGTTCTTGGGGTGAATGTCGAACTTCTCACCGATGTCGATGATCGTCGCCATGCCAACATTGGGCATCAACTCGGCGGTGTATTTCTGTGCATCACGCAGATGCGCCCAGCCTGCATCCTCTGGCGGTTGACTGTGATCCAAAGGCGGGCGCCAGTTGGCTAACTGCACGATCCCAAAGTGGAGCTTGTTTGGAAATAATCGCGCCCGCCAATCCTGGATCATCGTCGGGAGCAACGTGCGATATTCATCCGGGCGCCCACCATTGGCTTCACCCTGATACCAGATCGCCCCACGCATGCTCATCGGGAACACCGGCGAGATCATCCCATTAAACAACACCGACGGTGCAAACGGCGTGGCATCGGGCGCGAAGGGTTGGCGTGGGATGCGGAACTTTTTCTGAGCGATCTGTGGGTCTTCATCAGGATGATCCTTGAGCCATTGCACCTGTTTTTCATAGGCTTTTTGGCTGGCAACCTTCCATTTGGCCAAACGCTGATCATAGCTATCAACCTGCTTCTGCCACAGCTGCTTGACGGACTCCAACTTCGGATTTGCATTCAATGCCTTAGCCGATGTCCATGCTTCACAAGGCGTCCCGCCCCATGCCGCGCGGATCAAGCCCACGGGAACGCCTAACTCCTGACGCAGAAACTTGCCGAAGTAGTAGCCGACGGCTGAGAAACCGGGGATGGTTTTACCTTCGCTAACCGCCCAACGGATATAGGTGTCCGACTGCGGCGTTGCTGCATAGTTCCGCCCCACCTCACACAAGCGTAATTGCGCATCGGATGCCTCAGCAATCAGCGTGTCGATTTCCTTGAGCCCGCGCACCGGGTATTCCATGTTGGACTGACCACTGCAAAGCCAGACCTCGCCGACGAGGACATCTTCGAATTTGATCTCAATGCCATCCCCCAAAACCGTCAACGTTTGTCCCGTCGCGTTGGCTTCAAGGGGTTGTAACCAGGTTGCCCAATCCCCTTTGTTATCAGCAACCGTGATGGATCGTTGCTTTTGGAAAAATACGAACACCGTGCTATTAGCTTGAGCCTTGCCCCAGACACGAACGGGCATGTCACGTTGAAGCACCATATGTGAAGCAAAGATGTGTGGCAGGGACAATGCCAACGCACGATCCGTCAAACCACTGAAAAACAAGGCTAAAACCAGTACGACATGATTTAAACGCATGCTGAACATATCACAACTCCCGCCTGATCAGTTGCCAAATTCAATCGCCAAGGCCGCTTCAAAATCACCAAGGACATCGCGATACCAATCGTTCATCGCAGCTGTCATCTGCCCCACACGTTGCAGGTTCTGTGTTGCTAGATCATCCGTCTCGAATGGATCGTCCTTGAGATTAAAAAGCATTGGCGATGCAGGTTGTCCCAGATCGAGCATATGCGGGCGCGTGGTTTCATATGGACGCTTGCCCAGAATCATGTCGATATTGGCTTGAGACATTTTGTTGTAACCGGTGAGCTTGGGATAGACCAGCTTCCAGTCGCCATCGCGCATCGCAGCATTGCAGTTGGGGTACGGGTAATGACGATTCCACTGCCAAAAGCGAACAGGGTTGGCATTGGGTGCATCGTCCTGCCAAACCGGCAAACGGTTTTCGCCATCCAGTGCAAGACGCTGCGGGATCACCACGCCACACGCTGCTGCAAGCGTTGGCAAAAAGTCCACAAAGTGAAACAGGTCATGATTATCGTGATCACTGAGCATCCCATCAGGCCAGCGCACCATCGCAGGCACGCGAATCCCACCATCATGCACGGAGTATTTACAACCCCGCAAGCCCAGATTTTCACGCGCGGGTGAAAGGCCATCCGCTTCGTGATTATCCGGGCCGTTGTCTGAAGTGAAGATGACGATGGTGTTGTCTTCCAAGCCTGTTTCATGCAGCAGATTCATGATCTGCCCAATGCCATCATCCATCGACGCGATCATGGCATGGACCAGTTTCTGCCCTGTCGTCAGATCATCACGATCCTTGTATTTGGCCAACTTCTCATCCGTCGCCTGTAACGGGCGATGCGGTGCGTAGTAGGCAAGATGCAGGAAGAAGGGTTCAGATTGATGATGGCGGATATAGCGTAAAGCGCGCTGCGTGAGATTGTCTGTCAGATAAGTTTTACCATCAGCCTTCTCATTGCTGCCGTTGTTATCAATGCTGTATTTCCAGTAGTCCATACCATGCGGGTGGTAGGTTTCAACATGCGAAAAGCCCCTGTTTTCAGGGCGAAATTCACCTTGATGCCCGCAATGCCACTTACCGATGAGTCCGGTGTGATAGCCACTGGCTTTAAAGAGATCCGCGATGGTGGTCTCGCGAGAAGCGATGTGATTAAGCCCATGGATTTCGTTTAGGCAGGTGCATCCTGTGCGATGTGGATATCGACCGGTGAGAAAACCTGCTCGTGAAGGTGCACACACACAGCTTGCTGCATAGCCTTGAGACAAGCGCAGTGACTGGCGATACAGATCATCGAGAGCAGGTGTGTCGTTGATGCCCTTATTGATGACGGACAGATCACCGTAACCCATATCGTCAGCCATGATGAAAATCACATTGGGGCGAGAAGACATTTATTGACCGATCTGGATATTGTTCTGGTTGATGACGTTGTTCATGTTCTTGGGCACGACCAGTGAACCTTCATAAAGATTGTTCACCAGGATCACACGTGCTGGATACGGGGAGATACCGACATTGTTAAATGCAACGGG
>JBICHS010000436.1:0-4808 GCA_043101135.1 Phycisphaeraceae bacterium JB051 | reverse complement strand
CCACGTCCATGCCGGCCCCTTCGCTGGCAAGGAGTTTAAGCAGGTTGATGTTGCCACAGCTCTTGATCGAATAGCAGATCACCGGGTCGACCGCAGCAAAGGCTTCGCGGAGTTTATTAAAGTGAGTTAACAGGGTCTTCTTGGAATAGACGTACATCGGCGTGCCGACTTTGGCAGCCAGTTCATCAATATTCACGTCTTCAGCAAAAAGTTGCCCGTTACGATACTGAAAATCATCCATGGTGTTTTCTCTAACAGAGTTTCTTATCAGACCCAACATTCTAACAGTTCCATCGTCTCTGGCTAATCCACCATCTTGACTGGATGAAACCGTCATTGGGCTGGAGGCTTAAACAAATCGAGACAATTTGCCCTTGATATAGCGCGAAGGTTCGATCAAGTCTGACATTAAACGATTCGATAAACCCAATATTCGTCGAATCTCAAGTTCGACATTGCGCAGACTTGGGGAGGTTAAAACATGATCGATCAAGCCGTGGTGTGCAGCGAACAAGCTGAGATGGTGTTAACAAGTGATGTCCTGCGACGCTTGACGGACGGGGTTTACATCGTCGATCGCGACCGGAAAATTCTCTTCTGGAATCAAGCTGCCCAAGCCATGACAGGATATGACGCTGACGAGGTGGTCGGCAGTCGATGCAATGACAACCTGCTTCGACATGTGAATGAGGACGGGCGTTGTCTTTGTGAAGATGGCTGCCCACTTCAAGCGATCATGGAAGATGGGATTCCCCGTGAAGCACACGTTTATTTGAGTCATCGGGATGGCCATCGTGTGCCGGTGCATGTGCGAGGCACGCCGATTTTCGGCTCTGACGATCAGGTCATCGGATGCGTGGAAGTGTTCAATGATGATACCCACCGCCTGAGCATGATTGAGCGTTTGGCTAAACTCGAAAACCAGGCCATGCTTGATCCATTGACCGGATTGGGTAACCGCCGCTTGTTTGATGAGACTTTGGATAGAAGCCTCAATGACTATTTACGTAAACCCGACAAACCCTTCGGCCTGATACTGGTGGACATTGACCACTTCAAGAAAGTCAACGACTTCTACGGTCACCAGGTCGGAGACATGCTATTGGGCATGGTCGGGCGAACCCTCAGCGGACATTGTCGTGCATATGACACAGCAACACGTTGGGGTGGCGAAGAGTTTGCCTTGATCCTCGAAGACATGCAGCAGCAGCAGATCGTCGCCATGGCCAAACGCATCAAAAATGCCATCGGTCGCTCCTGTCTGGAATATCAGCAATGCCATATCAGTGTCAGCGTGTCACTGGGTGTCACGTTATCCAATCCCAACGACACGGTCGGGAGTCTGTTTGCCCGTGCCGACGCCCTGCTGCTTGACGCCAAGAACGCAGGTCGAAACACGGTCAAGTTTGGATAATTGACTGATAACCATCGTTGGGCAACAGACAAACCACCTGCGACAAACTTGTCTCATGGCGGCTTATCAAGTCGCAAGACAATCGTTCCGATATGCAAAAAGGTAAATGACTCTGTGATTTCCATATTCATGCCAAAGCTGTTGTGAGAAGTGATTGCATCCATGGATCAAAGTGACGAAAAAAAGCTTGAGAATCTACTGACCAATACTGAAGTCCTCGACACGCTTAATGATGGTGTTTACATCGTTTCTCCCGACCGACGGATTCTCTATTGGAATAAGGCTGCTGAAGACCTGACCGGATTTGCAGTGGAGGATGTACTGGGCAAACGTTGCCAGGATGGCATCCTCATGCATGTCAATCCCAAGGGATGTGAACTTTGCAACCAGGGCTGCCCGTTAACTGAGGTCATTGCCACGGGTCATAGACAGCAGATTGATGTGATCATGCATCACCGTCGCGGGTATCGCCTGCCGGTACAAGTCAAAGGGACGCCGATTCATGGGACCGGGGGGCGTGTGATTGCCTGTGTTGAAGTCTTCAAACTTCAGGTACATACTGAAAACCTTTTCGACCGCGTCACCCAAACTGAAAACGAATCGCTTCAGGACCCGACAACCAAGCTGCCCAATGCACGCTTCATTGAAAAGACCCTGAAGATCAAGCTCACCAATGCGAATCACTCAGGCGAATCATTTGGCATGGTGCAACTGCTGATCAACAAATTCGACCAACTCAAGTCTGAACACAGCAGCCAACTGACCGAAAAGATTTTGCAAATCACCAGCCAGTCACTGATCGCCAACTGTCGTGTACAGGACACCGTCGGGCGCGTGTCAGAGAATCGCCTGGTGGTCTTCACAGCCATGCAGGATATGGATCAACTCAAGCAGTTTGCCAACAATCTGGAGCAGGTGCTCAGTCGCTGCACCTGTGAACTGGGTGACGAACGATTGAATATCACCGTCAATGTTCAAAGCCAAATGATCCAACCCGGTCAATGTCTCAAATCCTTGATGTATCAACTCACATCCACAGCCACGCTTGATTCTCAGGCTGCCTGAAATTTCAAGTCGTCCCCATCCTTACGCTTTGTGCAAGAAGCAGCATGCCAAACACGGTTTGCGTAATCCATCTTTGTAATCCGTTATGATGTGGCCCATGAGTCAACGACCTGTACAGGAAGATGGACGCGTGCATGGCTGTATCGTCGCTGCGCGCAATGAGGCTGGGAAGTGGCTGTTGATCCGACGCGCCAAGGGTGTTGCCATGGCTGGGGGGATCTGCTTTCCCGGTGGTGCCATCGAACACGGGGAGACCCACGCGCAGGCCGGCGTCCGCGAGATTCGTGAAGAAACCGGGCTGGTGGTTGAGCTGCAGCAAGAAATCTGGCATTTTGAGTATCCTGACCGCCCGTTGACACTCTGGGGCTGGCTGGGTGACCTGCAAACCTTCGAACCGGCTCCCGATCCCAACGAGGTCAGCGAAATTCTCTGGCTGAGTTTCGACGAAATCACAGCCAATCCTGATGTTCTGCCTTACACGGACCTGTTCATCGAGCGAATCAAAGCCAACCTCTGACCAAGCGGTCGACCTGACCTGCCAGGGACTCAATTAGCGTTCCAGTACGGCCTGATCTGAGGCCGGATTGGGGTGATACACACAATTCCCTGTTCGAGCTACCCTCAAAATTGGCTTTGGTGCCCCATCTGCCGTTATAATTTTCGGTTAAATTCATTAACACTCGCCAAGTGAACTTCATTCAGTTATCGATTCAGGGACACATCGCACATGATTCATACCTTGTTCACGCACGCCAAAACATTTCTTTGTCTGTTGACCATGCTTTTGGTGTTTAGCACCGGGCAATCCTTACAGGCTCAATCCAGTCGCGAGGTCACCGTGGTGGTCAAAACCCCCGGCCAAGCCACGCGGCGAGTCGACGACGTGGACATCAAGCTCTACGCCCGCCCCATCACCGATGGTGCCAAGACGGAGCATGACATCCAACTGAAGGTCAAAACCATTCAGCCGATCCAGTCCGTGTCGACCGGTCGAGCCAGTGCGTACAAGGTGACCGTCGAACTGCCTGCCAACATCACGCGTGAAGAGTACGGCCTGTGGGCTTACATCGATGCGGGCAACACGGTGACCGAATCCAACCTCGGTGCGGTGGACCTGGTCATCGCGTTTGGACGTGTGACGTTACCCCAGCGCATCGTCTCGGGTGGCAAGGGTGTCGCGCGTTTCCCCGTGACCATCACCAACAAAGGTGACCTTGCTGCTGTGCGTCAGCAGCGCATCGACATCAAGATCGTCGCTCGCCCTGCAACTGCTGTGGACGAATCACAGGACGTGACCATCGCCACCGCTGCCAACGAATCCATTGGCAATATGGAACCGGGTGAAACCGTCAAGGTCGTTCTCATCGGTGAATTCCCCGGCCAGTTACCCGTGCAAAGCTACAACATCATCGCTGTCGCTGACAGCTCCAATGCGGTGAATGAACGTGATGAAAATAACAACACCGCACAGATGCCCGACACCATTGCAGTGACCGGCCAGAACATCGACCTGTTGGTTGACCTCAATAACGTGCAGCTTCCCAAGGGCATTGTTTCGGGCTCGGAAAAACAGATCACCGTGCCAATCAAGATTTCCAACGCAGGCAACCTGGGTTTTGACCTGGATCAGACAGTGGATGTGAAGATCGTCGCGCGTCCAGCTTTGAACATCGATGATGACAGCGAAGACGTCTTGCTTGCTTTCTCGCAGGGCAATTCGCTTGCTCAACTCGGCCCAGGCAAGAGCATGGAACTGGACATCGAAGGCAAACTGCCCCCGACCATGGCCAAAGGCACGTACACGATGCGGGTGATCATTGACCCGACCAATCGTGTGAAGGAAGCCAACGAATCGAATAACGTTGCGATGCTGCTTGAACCGATCAGCGTGCTCGCCAAGGTGGTTGATCTGGATGGTCAACTCATGGAAGCCCGTGCACCGCGTCGCGTGATCAGTGGCGAGAGTCCGCTGCTGGTGATGCCTTTGCGAATCACCAACTCGGGTAGCGTGCCGTTCTCCGCCGATGCACCTGCCATTGATATCAAGCTCGTTGCTCGTGCCGATGATGCTTTGGATCAAACCGGTGACATTGTCCTGAATCAAATCAAGGACCGTCCTGTTTCCGGCTTGATGCCCGGGCAATCCATGATCGTGAACCTTGACGTTGCCTTGCCTGCGGACATGCAGCATGGTCGCTTCAAGCTCATTTCCATCGTCGATTCGTCCAACAAAATTTAATAATCCGAAGAAAACAACAACAAGCCATAATAAGAAAACACCAAGGAGGTCGAAAAAACGTGTGTGGTTTTGTCTGCTGGCATTGTGAAG
>JBICHS010000435.1:0-2880 GCA_043101135.1 Phycisphaeraceae bacterium JB051 | reverse complement strand
AGCGGTACGGGTGTGGTGGGTTCCCATGCGACCGGTGCCGATGACCGCAACATTAATCGGTGTTTTGGCGTCACTCATGCGACACATGATAACGGATACAGGGCGCGATTGCCGAATGTCGGGGTGATCTTTTGTCGGCGGTATCGTTCAATATTGAGCTGCGCCCAATCCCGCGTTGATACAACGCGACTCGCCTGAACTTGGCGTTGTCGTTGACAAGTTTGCTTACAGACATATCATGTTGGCAGAACTTTCATCCGCTTTATGCGAGAGTGTTTTATGCAAACCACAATGACCATTGTTCTGGCTTGATCGTCGTTAACGACGCGATGGCAACACACGGGGCAAAGTGATTGACTATTGAAAGCTGACTGCTGACTCGATGAATGAGTCAGAGTTGTTCTGTGTGTCTAGATTGTCTGTGGTTCACGATGGTCATTTCGATTGTGTGTCTTGTTTGATTTTTTGCATAAACCGAGCCTTGTATCATCACGTTGTCATGCGATCGCCCAGGTTTTGCATCTTGCGATGCAACAGCAACACGCAGTGTTGCTGCTAGTGGGGTGCAATGATGCAAGTGCTCCATTGAACACTTTCGGAGAGCACCGTGCCCCGTAATTTAGATGTCCAACCGCGCATGATTCGATGCGCTCATTGTCAACGTACCTTTTCATCTCAGGCCCATGGCACACGTCATCGCAATCACTGCCCGCATTGCCTGTGGAGTGTGCATCTGGATAACGTCCCGGGAGATCGCAGCGCCCAATGTGGTGGCGAGATGATGCCGATTGCCGTATCGGTCAAGCCCAATGGTGAATGGATGCTGATTCACCAATGCCGTCAATGCCACACGCTGCATAGCAACCGCATTGCCTGTGACGATTCGGAGATATTATTGCTGTCGCTGGCGTTGCGTCCGCTGACGATGCCTGCGTTCCCATTGGAGCAGATAACGACGGGAGGAAGTACGGTAAAATAGTTTCCAGTCTGCACAGCCAAACGCTAGCGGATATGATACCGCCTTGACGATTGGAGTTGACCGCATGACCTGGGA
This sequence comes from Phycisphaeraceae bacterium JB051, assembly GCA_043101135.1. GTDB lineage: Bacteria > Planctomycetota > Phycisphaerae > Phycisphaerales > Phycisphaeraceae > UBA7800. The sequence continues at coordinate 1,826 of JBICHS010000435.1, read as the reverse complement.
AGCCTGGTACACAATTGGAGTGATTGCCTTGATCATGGTGGCATTGGTCCGCAACTGGGCTGGGCCGGACACCGTGATGCTGGCGGGTTTGACGCTGCTGATGACCGGCGGGTTGTTCAGTGATCCTACTGCGCCGCTGCTGCCGACTCCCAAGCAGGCGATCTCGGGCTTTGCCAATGAGGGCTTGATCACCATTGCTGTCTTGTTTGTAGTGGCATTGGGGATGAGCCAGACCGGTGCAATGGACATGATTGCGCGCCCACTTTTGGGTAGACCGCAGAAGCTCGGCCAGGCGCAGGTCCGACTGATGCTGCCGGTTGCGGGATTATCTGCGTTTCTCAACAACACGCCGATTGTCGCCATGTTCATGCCGGTGGTCAGCGACTGGTGCAAGAAGACGGGCTTCCCGGCAGGCAAGCTGTTTATCCCATTGGGTTACGCATCGATCCTCGGCGGGACGTGCACACTCATTGGAACCAGTGGCAACATCGTCGTCCGCGGCCTGGTCACCGATGCACAAGCCAAAGGCGAACTTTTGGATGTGCAGATCGGCATGTTCACGATTGCTGCCATCGGCTTACCGGTGTTGGTGGTGGGCGTGCTGTATCTGCTTATTGGTTCAACATGGCTGCTTCCCAAAGGTCGCACACGGTCGATCAAACAAGGCGATGATGCACGTGAATATGTCGTGGAGATGATGGTTGAACCCAACTCTGCGATTGATGGCAAGCGCATCGAACAGGCTGGTCTGCGTAGTCTGCCGGGCGTGTATCTGGCGGACATTGAACGCGATGGCCAACGACTGGTGGCCGTGGGACCCGAGCAGATTTTGCGTGGCAATGACCGCCTGTTTTTCGTCGGCCTGGTTGAATCGGTCGTGGACCTGCAGAAAATCCGTGGCCTGTCACCTGCTGCACGCAAGGTGTTTAAGCTCGATGAAAACCAACCTCACCGATGTCTCGTCGAAGCGGTCGTAAGTCTGGAATGCCCCATGATCGGCATGTCCATTCGCGAAGGTCGTTTCCGATCCCGCTACAACGCAGCAGTCATTGCAGTGCATCGTGGCAGTGAACGGGTGATGCAGAAAATCGGTGACATCATCATCGAGCCCGGCGACACCCTGCTCATCGAGACACACCCAAGCTTCGTCGAAACGCAACGCAACAAGCGTGACTTTTTCCTCACGTCCACCGTCGAAGGCTCAAAGCCCATTCGTCATGACAAAGCAGGGATCGCCATCATCACACTGCTGGGCATGATCGCATTGGTGACCTTAACGCCGATGACATTGCTGCATGCAGCGCTCATTGCTGGTGGCATCATGTCCATCACCGGCTGCTTCACCATGACCGAAGCCCGCGACAGCGTGGACCTGCGTGCCCTGCTTGCATTGGGGGGCGCAATTGGTGTGGGTAAAGCCCTGGAACAAAGCGGCGCCTCAGCCGTAATTGCTGAGCAGTTATTGCATCTGTCCAAGCCGATGGGGCCCTATGCGATTCTGGCAAGTGTGTATCTGACGACGGTGATCTTCAACATGCTCATTGGCAACATCGGTTCGGCGGTGCTGATCTTCCCGATCGCCAAAGCGATGGCCATGGCCGAATCCCTGCATTTCATGCCACTGGCGATGGCGATCATGATGGGGGCTTCGGCAACCTATGCGACCGCCAGTTACCCGGTGAACCTGATGGTGATGGGTAGCGGTGGCTACAAGACCAGCGACTTTTTCAAGGTCGGCCTGCCGTTGAACCTGCTGATCATGCTCGTGGTGGTAATCCTTGCCCCGCGGATTTGGCCGTTGGTGGGATGAAAGCACGTTTTTGCAC
>JBICHS010000434.1:0-2970 GCA_043101135.1 Phycisphaeraceae bacterium JB051 | reverse complement strand
CAAACTCAAGGACCACGTCATCGGCTTTTCGCTGTACAACAACTGGGATAAACGCACACCCGAAGGCTATCAAATCACGTGGTTCCGTGGCTTCTATGGCATCAAGCTCAAAGACTCAGGTATCGAGATTGGTGACGACATTGCCATGGTCAAACGCAAAGGCCGCGCGGTTCGTATTGAGTTCTGTCATAACAACACGATGCAGAACATCACCATGCATGCCAGCGGCTTCGTGGGCTTTGTCCAGAAGTTGGGAACCGGGACAGCAACGTTTCGGAATATCCAGATCGTCCGCCGCCCTGATACCAACCGCCTGATCAGTTGCAATGCCGATGGCATCAATATCAACAACATGGAGAACGGCCCACTATTGGACAACTGCACGATCGCGTTTCTCGGTGATGACTGCGTGAATGTTCACAGTGCTTACAACCGCGTGGTCTGGCAGAATTCGTCCAATGAATTGACCATGACGCCGGTCAATCCCAATGCCGCAGCCAAAGCCAACAGTGGCAAGCCGGTGAAAATCGTGTTCTTTGACCGGGCGACGATGACCAAAATCGGTGAACGCATGATCACCGCGGTGAAGCACATTGACGCTTATCCACTAGATCAAAGCAGGATTCTCTTTAACCTCAAGGAACGTTTCCATTCCGGCGATGCAGCACGTTTCAACGTCGACAACAAGGAAGCTCAAGCATGTGTGATCACGTTGGACAATCCCATCACGATCACAGGTGATGTGGTGACCACCTGCCCGCAGTACATCAGTGCGGGTGCGGTGATCCGCAACTGTCATTTCTCAGACACCATCGCCCGAGGCATTCGCCTGCAAGGCCCACATGCCTTGATCGAGAACAATGTCATTCAAAACACACGCGGCTATGGCTTGAGCATGAGTGGCCAACCCAGTTACTGGGGTGAAGGCCCGTATGTCCATTCGACCGTTGCGCGGGGCAACACCTTCATCAACTGTGCAAACGACACCACGGATAAGAACCACCCGGTGATCATGGTGCAGCAGCAAGGCGACTACACCGCCAACTTCACGCAGTACGACATCACGCTCAAAGACAACGTCATCAAAGACGCCCCCGCGATGGGCATCATGGTGCGTGGCATCAAAGGCCTCACCGTCACCGGCAACACCATCGATGGTTACTACACCTATCCCAATCTTTCGGAAGCTGAAAAAATCCCTGCCCAGTTCAACGGCACAGGGTACGGCATCGTTGTTGAGAGTTGTGAAAACGTGACCCTCAAAGACAACACCGTCATCAATCCCGGCAAGTATGCCAAGGGCACCATCTTCACCGCACGAAACAAGTAATCACAACTGGACACAACTGATTGTTCAACTTTCTCAAGAGCCAGCTTGATTGAGAAGGGTGGAAAATAAAACCGATTTAAGTACAACACAGAACCCGTCCGCCGATGGGTTCTGTGTTATTTTATACTGGCCCATCGCTCTACCGATCATTGCAGGATGGATTCAATGGATATGATCCGACTGACAATTGACTTTGGCTTGTTGATTCTCATCTGGCTGGTGCAGGTGATTATTTACCCGACGTTTCGCCAGATCGTGCCTGAGAAATTTAAGGTTTATCACCGTCGCTACACAGGGCAGATCACGTGGTTCGTCGTGCCGTTGATGTTTGGGCAGGTCGGCCTGCATAGTTATGAACTTTATGAGAACGTCAATCCATTGAACATCATCAACGCCATGTTGATCCTCATGGCATGGCTGGTGACGTTTGGGCTTTCGGTCCCCTGTCACAGTAAGCTTGCAAAGCATGGTTATGATTTGGCGGTGATCAATCGGCTGGTGTGGACGAATTGGCTTCGGACCATCGCGTGGACGGGGGTTGTGATTCTGGATATCCTGCTGATTGAACCTCCCATCTTATTTGCTTAAGAGGATCTGACTCATGCTCGTTGCCCAGGACATCTGTTATTACCAATCACCGCCGGATGACTATGCTGCACAGAAATGCACGGTGTTTGTCCATCGACCAGAGGCGGAGAACTATCCGGTATTCGTCTACATCCACGGCGGCGGTCTTGAAGGCGGCGGTCGTGGTGAAGGTGATCCGTTTGTTGAGCGCATGGTTGCAGAAGGTTTTGGCGTGGTAACGATTGGTTATCGTGTCAGCCCGCAGGCCAAGTATCCGGCATACAACGAAGACGCGGCAGCGGCGGTGGCATGGACGATCGAAAACATCGCAGACTATGGCGGCGATCCGACCAAACTCTTTGTCACCGGACACTCGGCAGGCGGATACCTTGCGGCCATCGTCTGCCTGGACGATCGCCATCTTGCCAAGTTCGGGCATCATATTGATGAGATCACCGCCAGCCTGCCCACGTCCGGCCAAATGCTCACGCACTTTACTATCCGCCGTGACAAAGGCATTGCCTTCGAACAACCGACCATTGACGAAGACGCCCCGCTGTTTTACGCGCACAATGTCAAGATGCCGATGTTCCTGCTTTGTGGCAGTGACGACATGGCAGCACGCGTCGAGGAAAACGCACTGATGGCGGCCGTCCGAAAAGCCAACGGCCATGATGTCGAATTACTCGTCGTCCCCGGCCGTGATCATGGCACCATCAAAGACCACTACGCCAATCCAGATGACCCGGCAGCGACAGGCATTCTGGCGTTCGTCAGACGATTGCTTTCATAACGGGAATGCATTGAAATGACTGCTAGGCCAGTCACACTTCAACGGACTATTTTCTGGCGGGTGATGTTGATCACTTCGGTTGTCGTCTGGGTGGTTGCCTGGTTGCTGTTGGTTTTTCTGCACACGGAAACGGTTCTGGGAACCGGGCCAGCCATGTTTTTTGTGGGGATCCTCTTGGCGATGGTTCATGGTCGGCGTTATCGCCATCCGGTGTGGTGGCTCGCCATGATGAATCTGTTTTTGCCAGCGTTTTTTACGATATTGGTGAACCTGTACAACT
>JBICHS010000433.1:0-3987 GCA_043101135.1 Phycisphaeraceae bacterium JB051 | reverse complement strand
TGCTCACCGACGATGCGCCAGTGCCCGTTCCAGCTCGTGCCACAACCTTGTGCACACCAACTGCCACGGTAGGTAAAGACCATGCCGTTGGACATTTCAAAAATGCAGGTGGTCGCGACATCGCCCTTAAACCAGGAGCCTTTGGGGTTGAACTCGTGAGCATAGACGGCAACGGGATCGGCATTGGTGAAAAAGCGAGCCAGATCAAAGTGATGGATGGCCATATCCAGAATCAGCGGACTTTCCATTTCATCACGGAAGCCGCCGAAGTGCGGCGCCAGGTAAAAGTCACAATTCACGGTGGTCAGATCACCAAGTTGGCCGTTGGTAACCGAGCGACGATATCGGTCATGCACCGGCTCCCAGCGGCGGGATTGGCTGACCATGTAAAGCTTGCCGGTCTTCTCGCTGGTGGCAACCATCTTGCGGGCTTCGTCCATGGAAGCAGCCATGGGCTTTTCACTCACAACGTGAAACCCGGCTTCCATGGCTTTGCAACACACCATGCAATGCGCCTCGGGGATGGTCAGGTCGATGACGAAGTCCGCATCAACTTCTGCCAACGTCTGATCCAGATCATCCGACGCGATGTCATCAAGTTCATACTTGGCGATCTGATCTTTGGCAGCCTGCAGATTCAGGTCGACCACCGCAGCGACCTCGACGGCTTCTTCCTTCAGTGGCTTAAACCACGCATTGGAAATCGAACCGGCCCCGACCACGATTGCGCGAAACGTCTGATTCATCACAAATGGACTCCTGTGAACAAAGTTGCCCAACTCTAGCCAAGGCTTATGTGAGAATCTTCCCGCCATGTCCGAAATTTTTCAGATATTCTCCGATTGATCTCAAAATAGACTTATAATCCAGATTAATCATGCCAAGAAAAAACAGCTTTTCTCCGAATCCACATATCCCCGAAAACCAGACACGTGATGTCGTCTGCTGGCAACATGCCATGGGATACCGTGAAACCTGTCTGATGCACACCCATCCGTTTGGTGAGTTTTTCTATTGCCTGGCAGGGGGTGGCTCACAACGCATCACATCGGGGACCATTGAAATGCAGGTGGGTGATCTCTACTACTTCCCGCCCGGTGAACTGCACATGGGCAATGGTCACCCCAACGGCAAGACGCAGGCGATCGTCCTCTACCTGCCTGCAACGCTGTTTGCCAAAACCAACTCCGGCGATGATGACACGCTGCGGATTCTCAATGTGCTCAACGCAAACGTCTCAGATCATGACTATCACATCCCCCTGTCATCACAGGGCTCAAACAAAGTCAAAGCTGCCATGCTCAATGTCATTGCAGAGGGCATGCAGGGGCAACCCGCCTATCGCTGCGCCGCCAAGTTGCAGCTTCAGCAGATGCTCCTGACGATCATCCGGGATCGGAAATTACCCCAACACTGGGTCGAACAATTCATGGTGCCCGACCGTGATCAGCGAATGACCGAAGTCTGCCGCTACATGCAGACCCACTTCATGCACCCGATCGCCGTCTCGCAGTTGGCAGCGATGAGCTTTCTGGGGACCAGCCAGTTCCACGCCATTTTCAAAAAGGAGCTCGGCTGCACCGCAATGCAATACCTGGCGACCATTCGCATGCACCATGCCCGACAAATGCTCCTGCAGACCCAGCACAGCATTACGTCCATCGCCCAACGTTGTGGCTATGACTGCCTGGGGCATTTTTACGATGTGTTCAAAACCCATTTCGACATGACCCCTCGTCAGATGCGATTAAGCCAACAACCCGCATAACACCAACACACCTGCAACACGCACAATCAGATCAATCACAAGAGCTTATATGCCCCGATGGATCATGCCAGATAAACGTTGCGTATAAAACGTCCAAATGCGTTACAATATCTCGCTATGAGTACACAGCCGATTGTCACGCGTTTTGCTCCATCGCCCACTGGCGCCCTGCATGTCGGGGGTGCCCGGACCGCCTTGTTTGCCTGGGCCTATGCCCGTCAACATGGGGGCAAGTTTATTCTTCGCATTGAAGACACCGACCAGAAGCGTTCGAGCCCTGAGTCCACCAAGGGGATTCTGCGCGACATGCAATGGTTGGGACTCAACTGGGATGAAGGCCCCAACCCGGCTGCCGACGATCCCTACGATGCACAACTAGGCGAGCACGGCCCGTACTTCCAATCGCAACGATTGGAGATTTACACCAAGTATGTCGACCAGCTCATCGAAGCGGGCCTTGCCTATGAAGACGATGGCGCGATCCGTTTCAAGATGCAAAAGGACATCGCCTTTAGTGACGAGGTCTTTGGTGATATCAAGTTCGCTGCCGCCGATCTGGAAGACTTTGTCATCCGCAAAGCTGACGGTTTCCCGACGTATCACATGGCAGTGGTGGTTGACGACGCCCTGATGAAAGTCACGCATGTCATCCGTGGTCAGGAGCATCTGTCCAACACCTCCAAGCACGTTGCCCTGATCGATGCATTAGGCTTTGATCGCCCGGTGTATGTGCACCTCTCCTCGATCATGAACCCCGATGGCTCGAAGATGAGCAAACGTGATAAGGCCAAGGCCGCACGTCAGGCTGCCAAGGATGCCAAACTCACCAGTGTGGGTTTTGAGGATGAGGAATTTACAGCGTTTCTGGATAAGAAAAACGACGAGATGAAGTTTGCCTTGGCCGTTGCCGAGCAACTCAACCTCGACCTGCCCGAAATCAACGTCGCGGACTTCCGTGATTCGGGTTACATTCCTGCAGCCCTGCTCAATTATCTGGCACTGCTTGGTTGGAATCCCGGCGATGACATTGAACAGTTCGACCTGAATTTCCTGGTTGCCAAGTTTGGTTTTAATCGCATCGGCAAGTCCAATTCCAAGTTCGACCGAGCCAAACTCAAGAGTTTCAATGCCGACACCATTGCCAAACTCGACGCTGAGACATTCAGCATGCTGCTTGGCCAGCATCTGGTGGCACATCATCCTGAATACACGGACATGGTCAACGACCGCCAACGTTTTGCGATGCTCTGTCTTGCGTATCAGCCCCGTGCTCATACGCTTGATGAAGTCGCGGACATGGCTCGGTTCTTCATCATCGATAACAGTGAAGTTGTGTACGACACTTCCAACAAACAGGTCCGCAAGAATCTGGTCAACAGTGATTGTGCAGGCCTGCGTGCTTTGGCCGAGTTTGCAGGTGAGTTGGAGAAACTCGAACCGTGGACCGGCGAGGATGCACACAATCTCATCAAGTCCTACTGCGAAGAACGTGAACTGAACATGGGCAAGATCGCCCAGCCGCTGCGTATTGCCATCAGTGGCAGCGTGGTTACACCCGACATGGCGTTAACGCTGGATATCATGGGTAAAACAGACACAATGCTGCGGATCATGCGTTGCCTGGATAACTTCCAGTCTGAAATGGAAGCAGTCGCAGAGTAACCTGACGACGCGGTCGCACCACATGTCGATGCGGTGCTGGTGATTCACGCTATAGAAACTCGCACCGCAGTGATATGCGGCGCTTAACTTGCGAAAGTAGACGCATGCAATACTGGTTAATCAAAACCGAGCCGGGCACATGGAGCTGGGAAGACCAACTCAATGCCAAGAATCAGACTGAACATTGGGACGGCGTCCGCAATTACCAGGCGTCCAACAACATGAAGGCCATGAAAATCGGCGACCGTGCATTTTTCTATCACTCGGTCAAAGAGCGAACCATCGTGGGCATTGTCGAAGTGGTCAAGGAATACTATCCCGATCACACCGACCCCAAAGAGCGTTTTGGCATGGTCGATTTCAAAGCCGTCTGCCCGGTGAAAAAGCCGGTGACGTTGGCGGACATCAAAGCAAACGAAGCATTGGCGGAGATGGTGCTGGTGAAAAACTCACGCCTCAGCGTCCAACCCGTCACGAAACAAGAATGGAAAACCGTCTGCAAAATGGCAGGGGTGAAGAGTTAAAACAGGGACTAGAGACTAGCGACTAGGGACTAG
>JBICHS010000432.1:0-2841 GCA_043101135.1 Phycisphaeraceae bacterium JB051 | reverse complement strand
ATGGCATAGATTGCTTCGTCGTAGGTCAGACGTTTGCCGTGCCCATCGAACATGACATAGTTTGCGGTCCCAAGATGCCGTTCCGGGCCGCTGCTGACATAGGTGTGCGGGCTGGCAGCGGTGGGGGTTTTGATTTCCCATTCAAAGACGCTGGCTGAGATGTACTTGGGCATGATGAAGTAAGTGCTGCTATCAGCGATCATCATTTTTTCGGTTTGTCGATCGACTTCATCAAACCGGAAGGCTTTGATCGTGCCGTCGGCATTTTTCCAGCTGGAAGAGAAAATGCTGCCGGTGTCATCAGGGCGCATCGGTGTTGCGTTCATGCCGATACCCATGCGCGAATGATCCAGCTCATACCAACTGCGTGGCCATGTTGGGCAACGATAAACTTCCGGTAAGTCTGCGTAGTACAAACTGTGATGCGCCCCATCAATGTATTCACTGGTGAGAAACGACCAGACACTGCGTCGTGTGTGATCGTCGTTGTAACCATCACTGGTCATCTTGGCCTGGGCGAAGTAGCCGTTGTGCGTGTCAGCATACATTCGCTGCGCGAGAAACAACTGGCGTTGATTACTCAGACATGCAATGGCTTGGGCGTTCTTGCGGGCACTGGCTAAAGCAGGCAGGAGAATTGAGACCAGCATGGCAATGATGGAGATCACCACCAGCAGTTCAATGAGCGTGAAACCCAACGCGCCAGAGTTGCATTTTGTCGACGGAGATGGATGTTGTACCATTCGAGCGTCCTTGATGTAGTGCGGGTGACAGCAAGAAAGATGATGCCTTATTGAATCATAGGCACGGATTGATGCAGGCGCATGGACAAAATGACTGTAATTGGGATAAGAAAACGCTCCGATCGCCGCATTCAGAGCGTGATTTGTGCAAATGCTGCCTCTAGACGACATGGTGAGTCGGATTGGCGTGCCTATACTTTCCTGACATCAAGCTGGAAAGGGCGTATTGGCAGATGGACAAAATGATTCAAGTTGTGTTGGTGATCCTGACCGTTCTTAGCCTTTGGGGTGGCAATGCGCTAGCAGATGAGTCGCCCCGTTTGCCGTGGCTGGTACGTCCTGCAGTGACAGTGGACTGGGTTGAAAACCTGCCGGACTTCCCGCGTGTCACAGGTTTGGATGAATCGTCAATCACCACGCAGATCAACTGGGATCGCGGCGATCTCTTGCCGGTGACGCTGTACTTTGATGCTGCTCAGTTCACCAAAGCCAAAACGTTGATGGCGACAGATCCTGCTTTCAAGGCCGGTTGGGAACGGTTGTTTGGATTGACGCAAACCATGATGGCAGAAGACGGTTTGGGCGGTTTGAAAAACGTCAAGCCTGAAACCTACGTCTACAAACTCGGCGGCCGATTGTTGAACCTGGCGTTGTACTATCGACTCACCGGTGACAAGCAGGCAGGGGCCTTTCTCAAAGCCATCACGTTGGACACAGCCAAACGTTCTGCGGACTTTTGGATGCACAAGGCACTACGCCGGTATCCCGCGGACTATCCGTATGGTCAATTGGAGACCGCGATCCTCGCGCGTGGCATGGCGCCTGCGATGATCTGGGGGCGTGACCTGTTTACCGACAGCGAGTATCAGCTCATCAGTCAGAGTCTGCGCCACAAGGGACTTTATCCCATGTTGCGTTATCTACAGACGCACAAGCGACACAACAACTTTCTGCCCGCCATTGCTTCGGGTGCGATGTGTGCTGCCATTGCGTTGGATGATCCGGTTGCCAAACAGCACGCGTTGGCTTTGCTCAATGACTGGGGTGCGTTGCTTGAAGACGATGGCAGTTATGGCGAGCAGATTGATTACTTTAACTATGCCTTTGTGAACTTTGCCAAAGGACAGTTGGCATTGGGTAAAGAGCATGTCTTGCAACTTGGCAAGCAGCTGCCGCAATTAGCAGGGACCTTGCAATGGCAACTGGCGCATTATGCCTTGAATCACAAGGGCTATGCCGTCCGCGTGAATTTTGGTGATGATGATTTTCATGGCGGTGCGCCCAGTCGCCTGACCACACAATCGCTTGCCTTGATGACCGGCAACGGGTTGGGCACGTGGATGCTGGGCCACATGCATGGCAATGTACCCACGGATGACGCCTATGCGATGATCGCCAAGATCACGCTCAACGGTGCGCCCATGCCCAAAGCCGTTGCACCGGACAACCTGCCGACCGTGATGGGATATGACACCGGCATCGGCATTATCCGCAGTGGTTGGACACTTGATGCAGACACAGTCATTGGCCTGCGCAGTGGGGCAGGCGGTCGGACGCGCTACAGCCATGACATGCCCAACCGCAACAGCCTTGCCCTGATGTATCACGGCGAATACCAACTCGTCGAACCCGGTCGCGCCAGCTATCGTTCGCCAATGCGCAAGAGCTATGACCTGGTGACCGAGCATCACAACACAGTGACCATCGGCGGGCAGATTCAGCCCCGTGATCGCAAAGCCCAGTTGCTGACCGCTGCCAACTTCGGGAATGTTGACGTGCTGGTCTCCGAGGCTGCACAGAGCTATCGCGCCAAGCCAAAGCATGCGCGTCGGAGTGTGTACTACCTGCGTGAGTTGGACGTGCTGGTTGTCTGGGATGTCGTCGTACTCGATGAGCCCAAGCAAGTGAGTGTGAATTGGCATTTTGGTAATGACGATGGTCAATCGACGTTGACTCACTCTGCTGACCACTGGCAATTGACCAAACCCCGTACACGCCTGGATGGCTATCTGCATGCCAACGTCCCGGTGAACACCACGCAGCGTGAGGGCATCATGCATCTGGACTACTCCTACTATCCCGGTGACAAGAACGAGGG
>JBICHS010000431.1:0-6001 GCA_043101135.1 Phycisphaeraceae bacterium JB051 | reverse complement strand
TGGGTGTTAAACAAGCGTGGGTACCCCAATGCCATACCACTGCCGTCATGAACCATCCATTGTGATTCGATGAAGACGTGGAGGGCTTCTTTTTTAAGTCGCGCGCCGGAGCATTCTTCGCATGCTGCTTCGGAGAGATAGTTGTGCAGGTATTGTTTGACGTATTCACTGTCGGTGTTTTCCCAGCGACGTTGCATGTGCGGGATGACGCCTTCGAACTTGTAGCCGAACTTTTTGAGATCGCGCGCCGTCGTGCCATGGATGAGAATCCGACGAGCGGTCTTGGTGATTTTCTTGTAGGGCATGTCGATATCGACATCGAAGTACTTGCAGAACTTTCGAAGCAGCTTGCCATAGAACATATTGCTGCGTTTGCCGCCGGACCGCCACGCGTCGACTGCGCCTTCTTTGAGGCTTTTCGCATGATCGGGGACGATAAGGTCTTCGTCGAATTCGAGCACGATCCCCAGACCGCTACACTTGGGACAGGCACCGTAGGGACTATTGAAACTGAAAAGTCGCGGTTCCATATCCTGCAAGCTTGATTCGGGATGCAATGGGCAGGAATACTTTTCAGAATACAACGTATCCTGCCATTCGTCTTTGGCTCGATCTTTGAGTTCGCTGACGATGATCAAACCTTCGGAAGTCTTGAGCGATAACTCGACGGAGTCTGCTACACGGCTGCGGACTTCGCCTTCGGGATCGTCTTCCTGTGATTTGATAATGATGCGGTCGACGACCGCTTCGATGTTGTGTGCCTTGTAGCGGTCGAGTTTCATGACCTTGCCATCTTCGCTGTCACTGCCAGCCTGGCGAAGATCGACGACAGTGCCGTTGACGCGGGCGCGGACAAAGCCTTGTTTCACCAGCCCGTCGAAGACTTCCTTGTGATTGCCCTTCTTGCCACGGATGACAGGCGAAAGAAGCATCAAACGGCTGCCGGGGGTCATCGCCATGATCTGGTCGATGATCTGTGTTGCCGACTGGCTTTCAATGAGATGACCACAGGGTTTGCCATCATCGTCGACATGCCAGCAGCGCGGTTGACCGCCGCGTGCAAAGAGCAGTCGCAGGTAGTCGTAAATTTCCGTGGTTGTGGCAACGGTCGAACGCGGGTTATGTGATGCCGAGCGTTGTTCGATCGCAATGGTGGGTGGCAAGCCTTCAATCGATTCAATGTCGGGCTTTTGAAGTTGGTCAAGGAATTGGCGGGCGTATGCGGAAAGTGACTCAACATATTTGCGTTGACCTTCAGCATAGATGGTGTCGAAGGCGAGTGTACTCTTGCCACTGCCTGACAAGCCGGTGATCACCACGAGTTGATCGCGTGGGATATCCAGGTCGACTTTCTTGAGATTGTGTTCGTTGGCACCCCGGATTGAAATCGTCTTTTGATTGTCACTGCTGGTCATGAGGTACGCTCGATCCTTGCATCGTCCCCCGTTGACGATTGAATGTAAAACAAAGTGTTATCGAGTTCCATCTCGACATATTTATGTTAGGGAAATTTTAATATCAGAGCAAGTGGGATGGTGATGGTGAAATATTGGCGAGATTGATGTTGTGATTTGGGGGAGCGCTAAACCGCAAGCGGTTTGGGGCGCATGAAAAAACGGGTCACCTTGAGGGCCACCCGTTTTTTTGATTCGTTGCGTTCAACTCGGTATTACATGGTAGCCGAGGTGAAGGGCAGCAGTGCCATGTGACGGGCACGCTTGATGGCGTCAGCGACCATGCGCTGTTCGCGGGCATTCAGACCGGTACGCTTGCGGCCCTGGATCTTGCCGTTGGGGGTGAGCATGCGACGCAGTGTTTCGACATCACGATAGTCGACGTAGACTGTGCCGTTGCTGGCGGTTTTGATCGGGCTGACGCGCGGCTGATTGAAGTTCTGAAATTCTGCCATGGTGTGTTTCCTCCGTCATGGTCTTGTTAGTGGCCCGGCAAATCGACACGGGCGACGGTTCAAAATTACAAGTCACACATTGTATGGGATTGTCACAAGCTTGGCAAGCGGGATTGTTTGATTCGCTAACTCGTTACCAGTCAACACTTTTTCATGTCACCCAAACACATTGGGTGCCTGATCCGCGGTGCTGATCTGCCAGTTGATGCTGCGAGCCCCCTGTTCGATGAGCATGTCGCGGAGCCTTGTCAGGAACGGGCGTTCGGTTTGGGTGTGCCCTGCCAACAACAGATGAATACCGCGATCCACTGCAGCGAGCATGTCGTGATGACGCATCTCGCCGGTGATGTAGAGGTCAACATTTTTCAATGATCCCAGGAACGAGCCCCCTGCTCCTGCACAGACACCGATACGACGAATGCTTGGGCGATCATTGCCGGGGACTTTGCAGATTTCCAGCGTCTTGACGCCAAGATGTTTTTTGAGACGGGTGATGCACGTCTGTAATGACAGTGATTTTTGCAATGTGATGATGCGTCCCATGCCCTGTTTGGCTGTAACGGGCTCGGCATGCAGCGGGATGATGTCGAAGGCCGGTTCCTCGTAGGGATGGGTCTGACGTAAAGCCGCAATAACGTTGGCCAGGCAGCTTCCGGGGGTGATCATTTCAAGCTTGGCTTCGGGGGCGTATTCGAGTTTGCCAGCTTTACCGACGGTTGGATTGGACTGCTGATTACCGATGAATGTGCCGGTGCCCTCGGTGACAAAGCTGCATTGCTCGTAGTTACCAATGACACCCGCCCCTGCCACGGAGAGTGCAACGCGGAGTATATCCAGCTTGTCCATGGGGACGAACGTGACGAGCTTGTATTGCTTACTTGTTGGCAATGTCGCCGGTTCGATGGGAACAACGGTGCCCTTACCGAACGGTTCACACAGCCAATCATTAACGCCGTTTTCTGCAGCATCCAAAGCCGTATGCGGTGAGTAGATGGCTATTTTTTTCTCAATGGCTCGGAGCACGATGCGGGACTTGGTGTCAGCATCGGTGACAGTTTTGAGTGCTTTGAAAATCGGGGGATGATATGCCACGATGAGATTGGCTTTGACCGCGATGGCTTCTTCGAGGACCGCTTCGGTCAGATCGATACACATGAGCGCCTTACGGACGTTGGCCGTACTGTTGCCGACAAGTAGTCCCACATTGTCCCAGTCTTCAGCCAGGCATGTGGGGGCAATCTGATTGAATACCGCGGTGAGTAGGTCCATTTTCATGGGTAAAAAGTCTCCAGTTTCTCGCTGAAAGTTACAGCAGATGACAGTCTTGTGCCGATAACAAGTGTAACAGGTTTAACTGAGGTGTTGTTGATGTCCCAAACTGTCAATTCGTCAAAACAAGCGATCCCCGGCCTGCCTCGCAAGCCGCTGACTCCTGAGCAGCAGCTAGAGGCGTTAAACCGCGTACAAAGTCAGGCTGAAGCACGCGTGGAATTGGGACTCAAACTTTTCAAGGCTGCGGAAAACCATACACGGAGTCAACAGAAAATGCTTGATCAAATCAAAGCCGAGCAGCAGCAACTCCGGGACCAGGTCAATGAAGACGTCGCCAAGTCCCTGCATGCCTACGACCAGTGGGTTGGGCAGATGGATGAGAACTTCACGCGATCACTACAAAACCTCGAAGCCAAGATCGAACGTCTGCAGGAAAACTGGCAACATACGCAGCAGCGCATCGAGACCATGATCGAACGCTCCGCTCAGATGTTTGCCATCGCACATGGGATGGACAATCCGGTAGCCGAACAACCTGCTGCACAACCACAAGCTCAGCAGCAAGAAACCCAAGTCATCGAAGACGAAACACCACATGCGATCTCAATCGCCCCCGTGGAAGAAGATATACAAACACAGGACGAATCAAACCAAGAGGACGCAACCATTGAGGCTCAAACCGCCGAACCTCAAGCTCAAGAGCAACCGAAGGTCCAACCCCGCTTAAAGCCCGAATCCGGTGCCATGTACACCGATCTGCTTAAGCAGCTACGTCAACAGGCGGACGAGAGGAAGTCGGAGGAGTCGTAAAACCGATCACACATCGGCCGCGTCCAGTTACAACATTGGAGAAAGAAAAGCCCGGCAATTGTCGGGCTTTTTTAATCGGGGAAGCAAAAAGGGAATAGGGAGTAGTGATTAGGGAGTAGGGAAAGACAAGAATCGGCTTTGTTCGAATATTCAATTGCACGAATCAAATCTTGCCCGACAAAAAACAAACACTCCACAAGCCCAAACGCCCTTCCGCGGGGGAGTCAGGTGGTTTGGAGGGCTGACGGCGAAGCCCTCCAACTCATATCGCACGAAGTTCATCATTTGCCTTCATTGCCTTGTGGGGGTCCGGGGGGTGCTCAGCAGCGCAGCGTCCAAGACGCGAGCCGCGCACACCCCCTGGCTTGAATCAAACCATACTTCATCAACGATCAATTACCGCACCAAAGCCCGTCCACCATCAATCGATACACGTCCCTGACACAGCGCTTCGAGTGCTTCGATGTACGCGATCGTCTCCTGCTCGAAGACGCGATCCGCCAACACATCCGCATCGTCATCAGCAAGCACGGGGCAAACACGCTGCACCAGGATCGGGCCCGTGTCATACGTGTCATCACAGAAATGCACGGTACACCCAGAAACCTTGGCACCATGTTCAATGACCGCTTCATGGACATGATGACCATACATCCCCTTGCCACCAAAACTCGGCAGCAGCGCGGGATGGATATTGATTACGCGATTGACAAAATCCCTGGGGACCGGAAGCAGCGTCATGTACCCCGCCAAGCACACATAGTCCGCGCCACTGTCACGAATCAATTGCCAATTGGCATCGGCAAACGCCTGCAAATCCGCGTAATCCTTGCGACGAATGATATGCGTCGGCAAGCCCAACTTTTCGGCGCGCGTCAAGCCATACACGTCAGGCAAGGAGCTGATCACCGTCGTAATTTCGGCATCCAACTTGCCATCTGCGATCGCATCGGCAATATTCTGTAGTGTCCGACCTGACCCGCTTAAGAGCACAGCCAACTTCAAGTGTCCCGATGGGCATGTTTGTGGTTCTGTCATGTCGGCAGGATACTTTACACCATGGCATCATTGCAACGTACAACCCGACTCGCCCCCTCACCGACCGGCGCCCTGCACCTGGGAAACGCCCGGACTTTCCTCATTAACTGGGCCTTGGCCAGACAAAACCATTGGCAAATTGTCCTGCGCATCGAAGACCTCGACAGCCCACGTGTCAAGCCCTGGGCCAAGCAGCAAGCCATCGACGACCTCACTTGGCTGCAGATGGATTGGGACAGCTACGTCGGCTTTCAACTTGATGACCTATCACCTTACGAGCAAGCCATGGATCATCTGCGTGACAAGCAAATGATCTACCCCTGCCAATGCACACGCAAGGAAATCGTCCAGGCCCAATCCGCGCCGCATGAAGATGATCACGAACTTTGCTATCCCGGCACATGTCGCCCTGCTGATATGGCCACCGTCCCCACCACCGCACCGGACTCAGCGTGGCGAGTCATTGCTATAGACCATGAGATCACTTACACCGACGCCTTTGCTGGCAAGCAGGCACACAATGTCGCCCAGCAGGTTGGGGACTTTGTCATTGCAACCAAGGCAGGCTTACCTGCGTACCAACTGGCAGTCGTGGTGGATGATCACCGGCAAGGTGTCACTGACATCGTCCGTGGTGATGACCTGCTGCGATCCGCTTCACGACAGATGTGGCTTTACCAATGTCTGGGCTACGACCCCCTGCCAACCTATTGGCATCTGCCGTTAGTACTCGGTCCCGATGGTCGACGACTCGCCAAGCGACATGGTGACACACGGCTGAGTTACTATCGTGATGCCCGGACGCCTGCTGAAAAAGTCATCGGCTTGATCGCATACTGGTCGGGCGCCCAAGAACAACGCGCCCCCATGTCCGCTGCCGAGTTTGCTCAGCGTTTTGACATCACCCAACTTTCACATGACCCGGTGACTTTCACCGATGAGGATGACCAATGGCTTATCACAAACTGATCC